>NZ_JBNAZM010000025.1:0-68671 GCF_051195215.1 Arhodomonas sp. AD133
CGCCGGCGCGAACGCGTCTTGCCCCCGGGCCGCTGTGGTGCTCTGACGTATGACAATACTTCTGAGAAGATTAGTAATCGCTGACGCGCGACTTCGCCGCACGTGTGTTCATGCCGGCCACGAGGCGCTTCGCGCCCTGTCGCCGGCCTGTGAGTGCGACGCGTATTGAGTTTCGGGTCACGAGTTTAGCCTGTGATGCGCGGCCGAAAACGCAAGTACCGGCATGTTGTGTCTCGACTGGAAATGCCCCCTCCCGAAACTTTCAACTTGAAACTTGCTACTTGCAATTCACGTCTTTCAGTGCTCCAGGATCTGCTGCAGGAACCGCTGGGTTCGCGGTTCCTCGGGGGCGCTGAAGAATGTCGACGGCGGTGCCTGTTCGACGATCTCGCCACCGTCCATGAAGATCACCCGGTCGGCGACGGTCTTGGCGAAGCCCATCTCGTGGGTGACGCAGAGCATGGTCATCCCGGATTCGGCGAGTTCGATCATGACGTCGAGCACCTCCTTGATCATCTCCGGGTCCAGCGCGGAGGTGGGCTCGTCGAAGAGCATGATCTTCGGCTGCATGCACAGCGCCCGGGCGATGGCCACGCGCTGTTGCTGGCCGCCGGAGAGTTGCCCCGGATACTTCTGCGCCTGTTCCGGAATGCGCACCCGCTCCAGGTATTGCATGGCGGTGGCTTCGGCCTCCCGGCGTGGGGTCTTGCGCACCCACATGGGCGCGAGACAGCAGTTCTCCAGCACCGTGAGGTGCGGAAAGAGGTTGAAGTGCTGGAAGACCATGCCGACCTCGCGGCGCACGGTCTCGATGTGCTTGATGTCCTCGGTGAGCTCGATGCCGTCGACTTCGATGTGTCCGCGCTGGTGCTCCTCGAGGCGGTTGAGGCAGCGGATGAAGGTGGATTTGCCCGACCCGGACGGGCCGCAGATGACGATGCGCTCGCCGCGGCTGACGGTGAGGTCGATCTCCTTGAGGGCGTGAAAGGCGCCGAACCACTTGTGCATGCCTTCCACGCGGATGATCACGTCGCCGCTGGTGGCGGCGGAGGCCACGGGGCCCCGGTCGTTGGTGGCGGTGTCGTTCATCGTATGGTCCTCAGCGTTCGCGGTGGCCCGTGTCGAGCTTGCGTTCCAGGTTCTGGCTGTACCGTGACAGTCCGAAGCAAAAGACCCAGAACACGGCGGCGACGAAGACGTAGCCTTCGGTGGCCACGTCCTGCCAGGCGGGGTCGATGATCGTCGCCTGGACCGTGCCGAGCAGATCGAACAGCCCGATGATGAGCACCAGCGAGGTGTCCTTGAACAGCGCGATGAAGGTGTTGACGATGCCGGGGATCACCAGCTTGAGGGCCTGGGGCAGGATCACCAGCCCCATCTTCTTCCAGTAGCCGAGCCCCAACGCGTCTGCGGCCTCGTACTGGCCTTTGGGGATCGCCTGCAGCCCGCCGCGGACCACCTCCGCCATGTAGGCCGACTGGAACATTATGATCCCGATCAGCGCCCGTAGCAGCTTGTCGAAATTCACGCCCTCGGGCAGGAACAGCGGCAGCATCACCGAGGCCATGAACAGCACGGTAATCAATGGCACGGCGCGCCAGATCTCGATGAATACGACACAGAGCCCGCGGATCACGGGCATTGTCGAGCGTCGCCCGAGCGCGAGAATCGTGCCCACGGGCAGGGCGGCGAAGATGCCGCCGTAGGCGAGCACCAGGGTCAGCATCAGCCCGCCCCAGTCCGCGGTGGGCACGCTCTCCAGCCCGAGCACGCCGCCGTGGATGAGCACGAAGCCGATGACAGGAAACGCCGTCAGCCCGAAAATCCCGAGCCAGCGCCGGCCCGGGAAGCGCTCGATGAACTGCGGTGCGAAAGCGATGGCGAGCAGAGCGAAGACGATGTTCACCCGCCAGCGCATTGCCTCGGGGTAAAACCCGTAGACGAAGAAGGCGAGGCGCTCGCGCACGAACAGCCAGCAGGCACCGTCGGTATCGCAGGCGCTCGCGTCTGCGCCAACGAAGCGCGCGTCCACCAATGCCCAGTCGATGACCGGGATGGCGTAGCGGATCAGCAGATAGCCTGCCACGACGGTGAGCAGGCTGTTGTACCACGTGGAGAAGAGGTTTTGCCGCAACCAGCCGAGCACGCCGATCTGACGGCGCGGCGGTGGCAGGTCCGGATGGCGTTCCGAAGTGACTGACACGCTAGCGCTCCTTCAGGGCCACCGCCCGGTTGTAGAGGTTCATCAGCGCTGAGATGGAGAGGCTGATGACGAGGTAGACCGCCATGGTCATGGCGACGATCTCCACGGCCTGGCCGGTCTGGTTGAGCGTGGTGCCCATGAACACGGCGACCAGGTCCGGGTAGCCGATGGCGGTGGCCAGCGAGGAGTTTTTCGTCAGGTTGAGGTACTGGCTGGTCAGCGGCGGAATGATCACCCGCATCGCCTGGGGGATGACGACCAGACGTAGCGTAAGTCGCGGCCGCAGCCCCAGCGCGCTGGCGGCCTCGACCTGGCCGCGATCCACGGAGAGGATGCCCGAGCGCACGATCTCCGCGATGAAGGCGGCCGTGTACACCGCGAGCGCCGTGAGCAGCGCGGCGAGCTCGGGGAGCACCGTCATGCCGCCGCGGAAGTTGAAACCCTGCAAGGCCGGCAGCTGCCAGGTGATCGGGGTGCCGGCGAGCGCGTAGGCGAGTATCGGCAGGCCGATGATCAGCGCCAGCCCCGGCCAGAAGACCGGAAGACGCCTCCCGGTGCGGTCCTGGCGGCGCTTTGCGGCCCACGCCAATAACACGGTGGCGGCGATGCCGGCGAGCAGGGCGAGCGCTACCCAGCCGGCGCCGGACTGGAATATCGGTTCCGGGAGATACAGGCCGCGGTTGTTGAGAAACACTGCCTCGCCGACGGTGACGCTCTGGCGTGGCGAGGGAAGGTTCTGCAGCACCGCGAAGTACCAGAAGAAGATCTGCAGCAGCAACGGGATGTTGCGGAATACCTCGATATAGGCGAGGGCGAGCTTCGCGATCAGCCAGTTGGAGGACAGCCGCGCAATGCCGACGATGAAGCCGAGCAGCGTGGCGATGACGATGCCGAGCCCGGAGACGAGCAGCGTGTTGAGCAGGCCCACCCAGAAGGTGCGTCCGTAGCTCATGGTCTCGTTGTAGGGAATCAGCGAGAACAGGATGCCGAAGCCGGCCGGCTCGTCGAGGAAGCCGAAGCCGGTGGAGATGCCGCGCTCGGCCATGTTGGTGAGCGTGTTGTCGAGCAGTGTCCAGCCCAGCCAGCCGACGACGGCGAGCGCCAGGATCTGGAAGGCGATGGCGCGAACGCGCGGGTCGCGCCAGGGGCGTTTTGCTACCGGTGGCGTCGTTTCGGTGGTGGTGTTCATCGAGTCATGCCCGGGGCGTGGGCCCGTTGACTAATCCGATCACGGGTAATGCCAGGTGTCAGAGCGCTTGTGCGGTTCGGCTGCCAGGCGCGCGAGCGAAGGCGTGGCGAAGCTCACGTCGAATGAACGCCACGCCACGGCCGGACCGCGCGATCGCGCCCTTCGGGCGAGCCTGTCGGGCGGTCTCGCGGCGTGTTGCTCGTCGCTCATGTAGACCGTGCTACACCACGCGCCTCGCGCCGTGCGAGAGCGCCCGACAGGTTCGCTGAATCGTGGCATTACCCGTGATCGGATTAGTACCGGATTTACCCCGGGCGCGCGTCGGGCGCGCCCGGGGCGGCGTCGAACGGAACGCGATCAGCGGATCGGCGGGGCGTACATCAGGCCACCGTCGGTCCACAACGCGTTCATGCCGCGCTCGAGCCCCAGTGGGCTGTCCGCGCCCACGTTGCGGCGGTAGATTTCCCCGTAGTTGCCCATGTGCTCGATGATTCGAGTGCCGAAGTCCGCGGGCAGGCCGAGCTTCTCGCCCATGTCGCCGGACGAGCCGAGCATGCGCTGGATGGTGGGGTTGTCGGCATCCTGCATGTCCGCGACATTGTCGGAGTTGACCCCCAGTTCCTCGGCGTTGATCAGGGTGAACAACGTCCACTTGATGACGTCGTACCACTGGTCGTCGCCTTGGCGTACTGCCGGGCCCAGCGGCTCCTTGGAGATGACCTCGGGCAGCACCTTCGCCGCCGATGGGTCCGGCAGCTTGATGCGCAGGGCGTTGAGCTGCGACTGATCGGAGGTGAGCACGTCGCAGCGGCCCGCGTTGAACGCGCTGATGGTCTGGTCGGAGTTCTCCAGCACCAGCGGGTTGTACTCCATGTCGTTATTGCGGAAGTAGTCCGCCAGATTGAGCTCGGTGGTGGTGCCGGCGAGCACGCAGACCGTAGCCCCGCTCAGCTGCGTGGCGCTGTCGACGCCGAGCGCCTTGTTGATGAGGAAGCCCTGGCCGTCGTAGTAGGTCGTGCCGGCGAAATTCACGCCCAGCGAGGAATCGCGGGTGAGTGTCCAGGTGGTGTTGCGCGAGAGGACGTCGATCTCGCCGGACTGTAATGCGGTGAAGCGTTCCTTGGCGGTCAGCGGTATGAAGCGCACTTTCTCCGGGTCGTCGAAGATCGCGGCGGCGACGGCGCGGCAGAAGTCCACGTCCAGGCCTTGCCAGTTGCCGTCGGCGTCGGTCGCGGAGAATCCGGGCAGGCCGCTGTTCACGCCGCAGATGAGCTGGCCGCGGTCCTTGACCGTGGCAAGGGTGCCGTCGTCGGCGGCAGAAACCGTGGCGGATGCGGCGAGGGCGGCGACGGCGCCCAGGCTGGTCAGGGCGGACACAAGTCGTTTCATGGCGTTGGCTCTCCTCCTGTTGGGAACGTTACACCCGGTGCCATCCCGGTTTGGGGTGGTCTGGTGTACAGGCGGGCGGGAGGCAGCGCCATGGGCGCCGACGTGGCGTACGTTGTCCGGATCGCGGCGTTGTTCGCCATCTCTCCCCCCAGTGCGTACTTGTTGTTCTACCTGCGGGCATGGCCACGCGCGGGCTCATGCCGCAGAAATTATCGCCTGCAACGGTAGCATCGCTGCCGCGGGCACGCCACAGGGTGCCGCTTTCGCCGTGCCCTGGCTGCATGCTCCTTCGGACTTTCCACTCGTAACCCGGATGTCCACGCGTGCGGCGCGGCTTGCTCAGCCGCGCCGCTCGTGCGGGTGTGGTTCGCTGTCGGGGACGACGGGATCGTAGCCCTCGGCGCGCAGTGCTTCCAGGACTTCGGCGGTGTGCTCACTGCCGAGTGTCTCCAGCGTTGCCTCGACTTCCGTGGCCCGCAACGACAGATCGGTGAACGTGCGCTGGTGGGCGATCTGGATGACGTTGGCGCGATGCTCGGCGAGCAACCGCGTGAACTCGGCGAGGGAGCCGGGAACGTCGGCGATGCCGACGCGCACGCGCACGATGCGGCCGGAGCGCACCAGGCCGCGCTGGATCACCGAGGACAGCGGTAGCAGATCGATGTTGCCGCCGCTGAGAATCATGCCGACGCGCTTGCCGCGGAAGCGCTCCGGCTGGGCGAGGATGGCGGCGAGCCCTGCTGCGCCCGCACCCTCGGCGACAGTTTTTTCGATATCGAGCAGCATCAGCACGCCGCGCTCGATCTCCGCCTCGTCCACGAGCATGACCTCGTCCACCAGCTCGCGGATCAGCGGTAGCGTGAGCCCGCCCGGCTGCTTGACGGCGATACCCTCGGCGATGGTCGCCGGGCCGCAGGCGACTGGCTGACCGGCGAGGGTCTGCTGAACGGCCGCGAATCGCCGAGTCTGCACGCCCACGATCTCGATTGCCGGGTTAAGGGCATGGGCAGCGACGGCGTTGCCGGCGATGAGGCCGCCCCCGCCAATGGGCATCACCAGGGTGTCCAGGTCCGGGAAATCCTCGAGCATTTCCAGTGCGATGGTGCCCTGGCCGGCAATCACGTACTCGTCGTCATACGGGTGGACGAACACGTATCCATGCTGCTCGGCGAGGCGGTGAGCGAACTCGCCGGCCTCGGCGACGCCGTCGCCGACGAGCTGCACATCGGCGCCGAATGCGCGGGTGTTTCGCACCTTCACGTTCGGGGTGTGGCGTGGCATCACGATGGTGGCGTGTATGCCGAGGCGTTCGGCGTGATAGGCGATCGCCTGGGCGTGGTTGCCGGCGGACATGGCGATCACGCCGCGGCGGCGTTCTTCCGGCGTCAGTGCGAGCAGGCGGTTCAGGGCCCCGCGCTCCTTGAACGCGGCGGTGAACTGGTGGTTCTCGAATTTGATGAACAGCTCGCAGCCCGTGATGCGCGAGAGCGTGCGTGACAGCGAGCATGGCGTGCGGACGATGCTGCTGGCGATGTTTGCGGCCGCCGCGCGAACGTCATCGACCGATACCGTCATTGGTCTCCGAGCCTCCCCTGCGTGTCGTTATCGTATCCGCCATCCGCCGTTGGCTACGGCCTGGCCGACCGGGAAAGCCTAGCCCGGATGCGTACCGTCGTGCCAACAGTACTGCAGCGTATTGGTGGGAGGGAGTGCTTCTGCGGCGACGGGGCGGCTGAAGAGGAACCCCTGGCCGAAGCGGCAGCCGTGCCGGCGGAGAAAGCCAAGCTGGGCTTCGGTTTCGATGCCCTCGGCGACGATACGCAGGCCCAAGCCTTCGGCCATGGCCATGATCGCCCGCGCGATCGCGGCGCTGTCGGCGTCGTCGGGCAGATCCTGGGTGAACGACTTGTCGAGCTTGAGAATCGAGATCGGCAGACGCTTGAGATAGGCGAGCGAGGAGTAGCCGGTGCCGAAATCGTCCACGGCAATGTCCACGTCCATGGCCCGCAATGCTTCGAGTGCGTCCAGAACCCCACCGGGTGCCTGCATGAGCAGGCTCTCGGTGACCTCGACGATGAGATGGTGGGGCGCGATGCCGGCTTCGTCCGTCGCCGCGCGCAAATCGGCTACCAGGTCGCCCTGCTGCAGGTGGGCGGGCGAGACGTTCACGGCGATGCGTGGCGGGCGGTTGCCGGCGTCCAGCCAGGCACGCATTTGCCAGCAGGCGGTGCGGAAGACCCATCGGCTCACCGGCACGATGAGGCCCGAGTGCTCGGCGACGGGGATGAATTCACCCGGCGGGACGATCCGGCCGTCCTGGCGCCGCCAGCGCACCAGCGCCTCGTGGGCGACCGGGGTACCATCGGTGAGATCCATGACCGGCTGATACTCCAGGAACAGACGATCGGCATCGATCGCCGCGCGCAACGCACCGGCGGTGGCAATCCGGTGGTACGCCTGATCGGTGAGCTCCGGCTGGTACACCCGGGTGGTGTTGCGGCCTTCCGCCTTGGCGAGGTACATGGCCGCATCGGCGGCGCGAATCAGCGTCTCGGCGTCGTCGCCATGGTCCGGGGCCAGGGCGATGCCGATGCTGGCAGTAATGTAGATGGGTCGTCCGCCCGCCTCGAATGGCACATCCAGCGCATCGAGCAGGTCCGCGGCCACGGCGTGGGGGCGTTCGCACGCGCCGTTGTCGGCGAGCAGCAGCATGAACTCGTCGCCGCCGAGGCGGGCCAGAAGGTCATCCGGGCCGACCTGCGTCTCCAGCCGCCGGGCGACGACACCGAGCACTCGGTCGCCTTCGGTATGGCCCAGGCTGTCGTTGACGTCCTTGAACCCGTCCAGATCGATGAAAAGTACTGCCACTTTGGCGTTCGTGGCGGTCTTGTCGTCGAGCGCACGGGCCAGGCGCTCCCGTAGGGCGATGCGGTTCGGTAGCCCGGTCAGCGGGTCATGGTGGGCGAGATAGTGCAGCTCCGCCTGGCTTTCCCGGATCTCGGTAATGTCGCCGACCAGCGCGATGAAGCTGGCACTGGATACATGCGGCCTGCTCAGGCGCGAGAGGCTGAGCCAGGCGGGGAATTGGGTGCCATCGTGGCGCTGGCAGTCGATTTCCCCTTCCCAGCGACCATCGCGGGCAAGGGCGTCCGCAAGTCGTGCGATAACCGGTTGCGAGCCGCCGCAGAGCGTAGGCAGTAACGGCGCACCTTCGATACTCGTGGCCGCCTGGCCGGTCATGCGGCGGTAGGCGGGGTTGCTCTCCAGGATGGCGCCATCATCGTCGGCGACGAGAATACCTTCACCGGCGTTCTCCAGGACGGCGGCGGCCAGGCGCAGCCGTTGCTCGCCGTGAATGCGCTCGAGCTCGGAGGCGGCCCGTGCGGCGAAGATCTGCATCAACGAGCGCGCTTCGTCCGGGGCTTCGAGCGGGCGGTCGAAGACCGCGATCAGCAGGCCGGTGGCGCGGTCGGAGCTGTCACGCAGGCGAATGCCGACATAGGCCTCGGCGTCGAGATGGACGAGGTCCGTGTCCTCGGGAAATGCCTCGGTGACCTGCCGGGGAATGACGCAGAGGTCATGCCTGACGGTGTGTTCGCAGGGGGTGCCCGTCAGACGGTAGTCGCCGGTTTCCGGGCGCTCGTCGCGGGACCATCCGGTGATGACCGTTGCCGTGGTGCTGGCATCGCCGTTGGCCACTTCGGCGATATGCACCAGGGTCGCCCCGAGGGCCTCTCCAAGGCATTCGACGAGCATCTGGAAGAATGCGCGTCCCGTTCCCGTGGCAACGCCGGAGGCAATGGTGTGCAGGAGTTGCTTGTGGCGCTCGCGCTCGGCGTTCATCAACGCCTGTGTGGCCTGGTCCGCGAGCTCCCCGGCGAAGCGTATCTCGTCCGCGAGCCACTCACGGGACTGGCCCATGTGCTCCAGGCACAGGACGCCGTAAACGCGGCCGTGCAGGCGTACGGCGCTGTCGAGCATTGCGCCGACGCCCTCGGGGGCGAGATAGTCCTCGGTAAGCTCTCGTGTCCGGGGGTCGTTGACGGCATCGGCGGCGTCGATGGTGCGCCCGTTGCCGACGGCATCAAGGTAGGCAGGGCAACGCGTCCCGTCGATGTGGTGTCCGGCGGAGAAGCCCGCGGCGGTGTCGTAGAGGCATTCGCAGGTCAATCCTGGCGGTTGTTGGTGGAGGCGCCAGAAACCGGCCTTGTTCACCGACAGGGCGTCGGTAGCGGTACGGCAGATGCGCGCGAGTGCGTGCTCGATACGCTCGCCGCTGCCGAGTACCGGGTCCGTGGCCAGCTGGGCGAGGGCGCGTTCCTGGCGGCTGGTGCGTTGCAGACGGCGTTGCTCGCGCAGGATCGCCTCGCGGCGCGTGTCGACAGGTTGTACCAGCACCATGCGGTGCCAGCCCTCGTGGATCCATAGGTCGTTCGAGGTGATTTCGACCTCGAACGTACTGCCGTCGGCGCGTTGGTGGGTCCATGTGCCGGCGTAGTGAGGCCCGCCGTCACGGGATGGTATCGCCTGTCGCAGCGCGTTACGGAATTTCGGCGGGTGCAGTTGCTCGATGGTCAGCGCGCACAGTTCGGTGGCCGGATAGCCATAGATCGTCGCCGCCTCGCGGTTGGCAAAGCGTATCTTCAGATCGCTCGGGTCGTAGACCAGCATCGGATAAGGGCTGGCCTCGAACAGCTCCCGGTAACGCGTTTGCGTGCTGTCGTCGCTCACCCGCCTCGCCCCCTCTGCGGGTCGGTCCCTCCATGCGTTGCAAGCGTGGCACAGGGGGGGCGTTAGCGGCAACGCGACGGCTGCTCGCGTCGACACCGCACACATTCGGATGGCCCACAAACAAACGGGGCCAGCCCGAAGGCTGGCCCCGTTTAGGCCGTACAGGCGTTCCAAGCGTGATGCTTAGAAGCTGTAGACGGCACCCGTCGAGATGTAGTCGTCCGCGTCCTCGTTCTTGTCGAGCCAACCGCCCTCGACGTAGACGTAGAAATTGCTGGCGACGTTGTAGTTCGCGTTGATCAGGAACTCGGTGCGGCCGTCGCCCTCGTCCGGATCGATCTCCTGGACGGCGGCGGTAACCGCGCCCACGCCGTAGTCGTAGCTACCGGTCAGGGCGTAGAGCTGGGCCTCGCCGTTGCCGGCGCTGTCCTCGCCGACCTGCTCGAGCTTCGCGGCCAGGGTGACGGGCGCGAGGTTCACGACACCGGTGAGACCGATGTTGCCGTCCGCGTCTTCCTCGTAGCCACGGTCGTCGTAGCCGAGGTGCACGGCGAACATGTCGGTGGTGTACTTGGCCACGGCCTGGAAGGTGCTGTCGCCGTCGCCCAGCGAGTCATCACCGTAGGGCGAGGAGCCCGAGTCCGCGGCGTCGCCCTCGTAGGCCGCCTGCAGCTCGAAGGTGAAGCCGCCGAAGCTCGGGGAGAAGTAGGCGATCTGGTCGCCGACTTCGCTGTCGCCGTTCGCCTCGGTCATGCCGGTGGCCTCGAACGGGTTCAGCGGATCGGAGATGGAGTCCTGGAAGATGCCGTCCCAGGTACCGATCTGGACCGTACCGAAGTTGCCCTTGATGCCGGCGAACACCTCGTCCGTGCCGGAGATGCCCCCGTCGCCTTCCTTCTCGTCAGCGCGGTACTCCCACTCGGCGCGGAAGTAACCGGTGAGACCGTTGTCCCACTTGTGCTCGCCCTCGATGCCAAAGGTGGAGCCGTTGTCGGTGAGCTCGCTCTCGCTGTCACCAGCGGCGTTGTTCTGATCGATGTAGATGTACTGCAGGTTGCCGTACACCGAGAAGGTCGTGGCGTCGTTGACCTTGAAGTCCGCGGCGTGGGCGGAAGTGGCGCCCATCGCGGCGGCGATCGCCAGAGCAGTGACGGTCTTCTTCATTGTGGCGTCCCTCATCTCCGTTTGATGTTGGCTCTCGTCGCGCCCGCGGTGGGCGTCGCGAGAAAGCGGATGTCATCCTATCCATTGTTTTGCGGGAACGCAACAACCTTGTTGTGAATTTCACCTTACCGTCGCTGGATGTTGCTTTCGTGCAACTCGTCTCGTCAAAAAAAGCCCGGCCGAAGCCGGGCCTTTCAGCGATCGGGGGGCGCTCAGGCGGCGGCGCCGTGGGCGCTGCGGCGCAGGCGTTCCTCCGCGATGCGGTCGGCCACCTCGTTGGTGGGCAGGCCATCGCGGTGGGCCCGCGCGTAGATCTCGGTGAGGGTATCGGCGATGGCATCGATACGCGCGCGCACCCGCAAGGCGTCGTAGCCGTGATGCTCGTCGGCCACGTCGATCACGCCACCGGCGTTGATCACGTAGTCGGGGGCATAGAGAATGCCGCGCTGTCGCAAGCGCTCGCCGTCGGCGTCCGTGGCGAGCTGATTGTTGGCGGACCCGGCGACCACGCGCGCGTGCATCTCACCGATGGTCTCTCGCGAGAGTGCGGCACCGAGCGCGCAGGGGGCGAAGACGTCGACCTCGGCGGCATGTATGCGCTCGGGCTCGACCGCCGTGGCACCGAATTCCTCGACCGCGCGTGCCACCGACTGCTCGTTGATGTCGCTCACCCACAGTCGTGCGCCCGCCTCGTGGAGATGGCGCGCGAGATGGTAACCGACGTTGCCCACGCCCTGGATCGCCACGCGCAGGCCGTGGAGGTCGTCGCGCCCGAGCGCCTCGCGGACCGTCGCGTGCAGCCCGACGTACACCCCTCGCGCCGTCGCCGGCGAGGGGTCGCCGCTATGGATCTCGCCGTTCTCGTCGCGCTTCTCCGTGATCCCCACCACGTAGCGCGTGGTTTCGGCGAGGTGGCGCAGGTCGGCCACGCTGGTGCCGGAATCCTCGGCGGTGATGTAGCTGCCGTTCAGGCTCTCGACGAGCCGGCCCATGGCGCGCAGCAGCTCGGGGGTCTTGTCACGCTGCGGGTCGGCGATGACCACGGCCTTGCCGCCGCCGAGTGGCAGCCCCGCCATGGCGGATTTGTAGGTCATGCCCCGGGAAAGACGCAGCACGTCCGTGAGCGCCTCGTCGCCGTCGGCATAGTGCCAGATGCGGCAGCCGCCAAGGGCCGGGCCCAGGGTCGTGTCGTGGATGGCGACGATGGCGCGCAGACCCGAGTCCGGGTCGTGGCCGAAGACCACGCGTTCGTGGCCACGGAATTCGGGATGTTCGAATACGCTCATGGCGATCTCCTCTCCTCCGCCCCGAACCCGAGCGGTTGGCCCGGCAGTGGCGGCGATTGTCCAACGGCCCGTGGTGGCGCGTCACGCCGGCGGGCCGGGTTATCATCGGGCACCCCCTTTTGAGGGATGCCACTGAACAGTCTATCGTCGCTCGGCGGTTTGGCGAACCCTCGACGCCTCAGGCGTTGCCGAACTCGCCGCCGCACAAGGGGAAGGAGGTTCCGCGCGATGACTGCGATTCCCGGCCCGACCGCGGTGCTCCTCGCCGTGAGCCTGTGGGGGGCCTTGTTGCTCGCCCGCCACCTCACCGGTCGGCGCGTGCGTCCGTCGTGGGGGTGGTGCCATGGCGTGCTGGCGATTGCCGCGCTTGCCTGGGCGCTCGCCTCGATCTGGGGCGCGGGCGCGGTGCTGACGGCCAACGCCGGCTTGTTCTGTCTCGTCCTCGCCGCGATCGGTGGCGCTTTCGTGGCGCTATTCCGGTTGCAGGGTGAGCGGCCGCCGCTGTTCATGGTCTGGCTGCACGCGGTGGCCGCGGTGCTCGGGGTGGGCCTGCTGCTGACGGCGTGAGGCAATGCCGCCGTCTGGCCACCGGCCCGAGGCGCAGCGCGTGTACTGTTTGCGCACATGGTTGCCGGCCGCAAGTCTGGCTTGCATCCGGTCGGTTCGCTGTTATGCTCGCCGAAGCTAACGAGACAGCGGTGACGCGGTGGCTGAGCACAGTAACGGCGCGGACTCCCCGGTTACCGGGCAACGCCCCCCGGCCAGTCTGGAGGCCTTGCGCGAGGCGCTGGCGAACGTACGTGCGGGCAAGGGCGGACGGCGTCTCGGCCGGCGCGCCGTCGAGGTCTTCGATGGCATGGTGGCTGCGCCGCGACAGGCGGCAGTGTACAGCATCACCGAGCTGGGCGAGGCCTTCGGCGTTCATCCCTCGACGCTGACACGACTCGCCAAGGCCCTGGGTTACTCCGGATTCTCCGAGTTTCAGGCTGTCTTCCGGCGTCACGTCGCCCAGACCGGTCACTTCTACAGTGAGCAGGTTTCGCGGCTGCGGGACGTAAGCGGCCGTCAGCATCGGGCGCTGGACGTTTTCTCGCGAATCGCCCGAGACGAGCGCGGCAATATCCAGGGCATGCTCAACAATCTGGATGCCGGCGCGGTAGAGGCAGCGGTGCGCCAGCTCATCGTCGGCGAGCGCATACGCGTGCTGGGCATGCGTCAGTCCTACCCGCTGGCGAGCTACTTCTCTTACGGCCTGGGCATGCTGCGCAGCGATGTCGGCGTGCTCAATCCCGAGCACGGTCTCGCCCACGGGCTCGCGCAGACGGGGGACGGGGATCTGCTCGTGGTCATCGGCTTCGCCCCTTATACCAAGGCCACGGTGACCGCGGCCGAGGTGGCGCACGCCCGAGGCGTTCCGGTACTCGCCGTTACCGACAGCTACGCCTCGCCCCTGGCCGCTTACGCCGCTCATAGTTTCGTGGCGCCCGCCAGCGGCCATTTCTTCAGCAACAGCCTGGGGGCGGCGCTGGTGCTGATCGAGGCTTTGCTGGCGCTGGTCGCCCGCGAGCTCGGCGACGACGCCCTGGTGGCGTTACGCGAGCGTGAGCGCCTCATCAGCCGGATGGACGTGGAGCTGTAACCGGCGTGAGTTGGTGCAACGGCGCCGCCTCGTCGATGAACGGGCACCGGACTGGAGGGGGCTGGAGCTGGCAACCATACTCCAGGCTATGACTCGGGAGTCTGTCGAACGTAGTGGACTCGAGCGAGGCGGGTGGGCATCGAGGCGGTTCGGCCCGCTCATTCTCATTCGAGGCGCGTGGTGGGACTCGTGTGGCGGGAAGGAGTGGCCAAAGCGGCTGCTGTCCCGCGGCCGCAGCCAGCTCAGTCCGAATACGACCGACACCTGGACCGGGCATCGTGGCGGGCGGCGCGTGTGCGCCGGCCCGGCTTGTGCGAAGTGAAAGGAGGAAACGCAAGATGCTGCAAAAGAAGAACCTGATCGCGGGCGTGATCTCCGGGGCACTCGCTCTCGGCATGTCGGCGGGTGCGAGCGCTCAGGAGCAGACATTCGTCACCATCGGCACGGGGGGCGTCACCGGTGTGTATTACCCCACCGGTGGCGCCATCTGTCGCCTGGTGAACAAGGACCGTGACCGCCATGGGATTCGTTGCTCCGTGGAGAGCACCGGCGGCTCGGTGTACAACCTCAATGCCATTCGCGATGGCGAGCTCGATCTCGGTGTGGTTCAGTCCGACTGGCAGTTCCACGCCTACAATGGCAGCAGCCGCTTCGAGGAGGCGGGGGCGTTCGATGGCCTGCGTGCGGTTTTCTCCGTGCATCCGGAGCCGCTGACCGTGGTGGCCCGTGCCGACGCCAATGTCGAGGACTTCGCCGACCTCGAGGGCAAACGCGTCAATGTGGGCAACCCCGGCTCCGGTCAGCGCGCCACCATGGAGGTGCTGATGGACGCCGTGGGCTGGAGCATGGACGATTTCTCCCTCGCCTCCGAGCTCAAGGCCTCGGAGATGGCCTCGGCGCTGTGCGACAACAAGATCGACGCGTTCGTCTACGTCGTGGGCCATCCCTCCGGTGCCATCCAGGAGGCCACCACCGCCTGTGACGCCAACCTGGTGAACGTGGACAACGAGGACGTGCGCGCCCTGGTCGAGGAACAGCCCTACTACTCCATGGCCACCATTCCGGGTGGCATGTACCGCGGCAATCCGGACGACACCACGACCTTCGGCGTGCGTGCCACGTTCGTCTCGTCCACGGGCACCAGCGAGACCGTGGTCTACGAGCTGGTGAAGGCGGTGTTCGAGAACTTCGAGGACTTCAAGTCCCTGCATCCGGCGTTCGCCGTCCTCGAGAAGGAAGAGATGGTCGAGGCGTCGCTGAGCGCGCCGCTGCACGCTGGTGCCGAGAAGTACTACAAGGAGGCCGGCCTCATCGAGTGATCCACATCGGATAACGACACGGGAAAGCCGCCCCTGGCGCGAGCCGGGGCGGTGCTGTCCTGAGCGTGGCGTCGCGTCGCACTGACCCGGTCGCGCTCAGGGCGCGTCCCAGGGGGGCAAGGCGCCGGCGGACGCTTCGGGGATAGCGTTCGCCGGCGTTGTTCAATTCATCGACAGGGCGATGCGCATGAGCGCGAAGGACAACGAAACGCGGGCGGATGCCGCCAAGCTCGAAGAGATGCTCCAGGCCGAAGGTGGCGGTCGCGCGCCCCCGGGTGTGCCGGCGGCGATCCTGTTCGCCGTGCCTCTGGTCTGGTCACTGTTCCAGATCTGGTACGCCTCGCCGTGGCCGTTCGTCTTCGGCTTCGGCATTTTCAACAGCACCGAGGCGCGGGCCATCCACCTGGCTTTCGCCATGTTCCTGGCCTTTACGGGCTATCCGGCGCTCAAGCGCTCGCCGCGGCGCTATATCCCGATTCATGACTGGGTACTCGCGCTGCTCGGGGCGGCGAGCGCGGCATATCTGTACGTGTTCTACGACGCGTTGGCGCAACGCCCTGGCGATCCTACCACCTATGACCTATGGATCGCGGTGGTCGGCATGGTGCTGCTGCTGGAGGCTACGCGCCGCGCGCTCGGCCCGCCGCTGATGGTGGTGGCGCTGGTATTCCTCACCTACGCATTCGCCGGGCCATACATGCCCGACGTCATCTCCCACGGCGGCATCAGCCTGTCCAAGGCGGCGTCCCATTACTGGCTAGGCACCGAGGGCGTTTTCGGCGTCGCCTTGGGCGTGTCCACGGATTTCGTCTTCCTGTTCGTGCTCTTCGGTGCCATTCTCGAGCATGCCGGTGCCGGCAACTATTTCATCAAGGTCGCCTTCTCCATGCTCGGGCACTTGCGTGGCGGGCCGGCCAAGGCTGCCGTGGTGGCCTCGGGGCTGTCGGGCATCATTTCCGGCTCTTCCATCGCCAATGTCGTCACGACGGGGACCTTCACAATCCCGCTGATGAAGCGGGTCGGCTTCCCCGCCACCAAGGCGGGGGCGGTGGAGGTGGCCGCCTCCACCAACGGCCAGCTCACCCCACCCATCATGGGCGCGGCGGCATTCCTGATGGTCGAGTACGTCGGCATCTCCTATCTGGAGGTCATCAAGCATGCTCTGCTGCCGGCGCTCATCAGCTACATCGCGCTCATCTACATCGTCCACCTGGAAGCCACCAAGGCGGGCATGAAAGGGCTGCCCCGGCGGCACGTGCCCAGCTGGCTGATGCGCGTGACCGGCCTGGTGGGCAGTGTGCTCGGTATCATCGTGCTGAGCTTCGCGGTCTACTACGGCGTCGGCTGGACCAAGGACGTGTTCGGCCCGGCGGCGACGTGGATCGTGGGGATCGCGCTGGTGGCGGTCTATCTCGCTTTGCTGTGGGTGGCCTCGCGCCAGCCACGCCTGGACGAGGATACCGCCGAGGACGAGCTCGAAGAAGTGCCCGACGCCGGCCCCATTCTCCTTAGCGGGCTGTACTTCCTGCTGCCGGTGGCGGTGCTGATCTGGTGCCTGATGGTGGAGCGTTTCTCGCCGGGACTGTCGGCGTTCTGGGCGTTGATGTTCATGATCATCATCGCCGTGACACATCGGCCCATTCTCGCGGTGATGCGCCGAGATCGCGCGCTGGCGGCCGAAGCGCTCGCCGGCGGGCGGGACCTGCTCAACGGCATGGTCGGCGGCGCGCGCAACATGATCGGCATCGGTGTCGCCACGGCCGCGGCGGGTATCGTCGTGGGGACGGTGACGGTCACCGGTATCGGGCTGGTGATGACGGCATTCGTCGAGTTCATATCCGGCGGCAGCCTGATCCTCATGCTGCTGTTCACGGCGGTGATCAGCCTGCTGCTCGGCATGGGTCTGCCCACCACCGCGAACTACATCGTGGTCTCCACGCTGATGGCGCCGGTGATCGTCGAGCTCGGCGCGCAGCACGGGCTGATCGTGCCGTTGATCGCCGTGCATCTGTTCGTGTTCTATTTCGGCATTCTCGCCGACGACACGCCGCCGGTGGGCCTCGCTGCCTTCGCCGCTTCGGCCATTTCCGGCGCCGATCCCATACGTACAGGCGTGCAGGGGTTCACCTACGATATACGCACGGCGGTGCTGCCGTTCATGTTCATCTTCAACACCAAGCTGCTGCTGATCGGCCTCGCCGGGTGGTTCGATCTGGTGGTGGTGGTGGTGAGCGCTCTGGTGGCGATCCTGGTGTTCGCCGCTGCCACCCAGGGGTACTGGCTCACCCGGACGCGCTGGTACGAGACCGTGGGCCTGTTGCTGATCGCCTTCACCATGTTCCGGCCCGGATTCTGGTGGGACGAGCTTTACGCACCTTACGAGGACCGGTCGGCCACCGAGGTGTTCCAGGTGGCCGAGTCCCTGCCGTCGGGCAGTCGGCTCGCGCTTCACGTCGAGGGGCTGACGGTGGAAGGCGAGGAAATCAGCAAGGTGGTAGCGCTGCCCATCGAAGGGGAGGGCGACGGACGTCAGCGCTTGCAGAATGCCGGTGTCACCCTTTCCGCTCTCGGCGACCGGGTCACCGTGCAGAATGTCATGTACGGTTCCCCCGCCCAGAAGATGGGCCTCGATTTCGGCTTTCGGGTGACGTCGCTGCGGGTGCCCGCGGACCGGCCGCCGAAGGAGCTCATGTTCATACCGGCGCTCGCACTGCTCGCTCTGATCGGGTGGCTGCAGTATCGGCGGCGTGAGCGCAGGGGAATGGAAACGCCCGCCGTGAGTGCTGGGCAGGAACGGGCGCGGTGAGGGAGCGCCCCGGGCGGACAACCGCCCGGGGCGCTCAGTATCAAGTTCCAAGTTGAAAGTCTCCGCCCCGCGCGTGGCGGTCCCCGTGCCATTGCCGCTTGCAACTTGGGACTTTCAATTCGTCACTTCCAACTCGGACTTCCCGACAATGAGCGCAGACGAGGAAACGAAGGCACGGCTGAACGCCGAGACAGGCCGTATCCGCTGGTCGGAGCTCGAGCGCCACTTCGCCCGCGGGGCGACGGTGACGGTCTCGCCGCGACTCGATCTGGTGGAGGTGGCGGCGGCGTTCGTCGCCGACGACAGCGACCGTGTCGCCGCCTGGATGGAAGCGGGTGAGGTAGCCAGGACCGCGGACGACGACGCGCGCCGCTGGGCTGCCGATGACGCCGAGGTGTGGGCCGTGGTGGTGCCGCCCTGGGTGTTGGTGCAGGAGGGGCGGGAGGTCGGACCTGGGTAAGGCCCCCGGGCCCGTGCGGTGAGTCAGGGGGCGATGGCCTCTGATATCATTGCCCGGCTATCGGTTACCGAGAGGCTGCCGTGTCTGCCCGCGCACTGCTGACTGCCCTGTTCGCCTATTTTTCGCTGTACGCGCCGCAGCCGCTGCTGCCCCGGTTCGCCGAGTCGCTGGCGGTTACCGAATCCCAGATCGCGCTGCTGATGAGTGCGACGCTGCTGCCCCTGGGTGTGGCGCCGCTTGCTTACGGGGCGGTGCTCTCACGGGTGAGCAGCGCGCGTGTGCTTCAGTTCGGCACCGCCGGCCTCGGTATAGCGGCGCTGGTGTTCGCCGCTGTGCCGTCATTCCCGGTGATGCTCGGCGCGCGCCTCGTTCAGGGCCTGCTGTTGCCGGCCGTGATGACAGCGTTGATGACCGCTGTCGCCGGCGGCGTGTCGGCGGAGCGTCTGCAGCGGGTCATGTCCGCGTACGTGGCGGCGACCATCGTCGGCGGCTTCGGCGGTCGGCTTCTGGCCGGGGGGATCGCCACGTGGTGGGACTGGCGGGCGTTTTTCGTGGCCATGGGGCTCGCGCTCATCGCTACCGGGGTATGGTGGCGGCGAGCGCCCCGGGTGGCGCCCGCGCATCGGGCGTTGCCCACGATGCGCGCGGTGCGCGAGCTCTGGACCGAGGCGGGCAACGGCTACCTCTTCAGTGCGATCTTCTGCCTGTTCTTCGTGTTCGTCGGGCTGCTGAACTACCTGCCTTTCCGGGTGACCCAGCTTTCGCCACAGGCATCGGAGCTCGATATCAGCCTCCTCTATGCCGGCTACCTCATGGGGATCGTCTCGGCCCTGGCGGCTCATCGGGTGATCCGTGCGCTCGGGGGAAGGGCGCGTGCGGTGACGCTGGGCTATGCGGTCTACGTGCTCGCGCTCGCCGGCACGCTGGTGGCGAACCTGACCCTGCTGTTCGTGGTGATTTTCGTTTTCTGCGGCGGTATGTTCCTGGTGCACTCCATCGCCTCGGCGCAGGTCAACCGCAGCGAGAGCCCGCACCGGGGTCTGATCAACGGGCTGTACGTATCGGCGTACTATCTCGGTGGCGTGCTCGGCTCGTATGTGCCGGGGCTGATCTACGAGCGCTGGGGCTGGGGGCCGACGATCGCGGGGATCGGTGTCGTGGGCCTGCTCGGGCTCACGCTGGCGTGGCGCCACGGGCGCATCGCCCCGGGCGCCACCGATTCGGCCATGAGCGCCGCCCCGGCCCAGGGGCGTACGCGCTGATAGCGCCGATGGCGGATCTCGCCGGCGTCAGCCGCCGTTTCTCAGCCGCTCGCGAAAGCGCTGGCGGAACTTGCTCAGCTTGGGCGCGATAACGGCCTGGCAGTAGCCCTGCTCGGCGTTCTGGCGGTAGTAGTCGTGATGATACGCCTCGGCCGGATAGAACGCCGCGTAGGGCTCGACGCGGGTGACGATGGGCGCATCGAAGACCGCTTCGCGTTCGAGCTCGTCGATCAGCGCGGCCGCCGTCGCCCGCTGGGCGTCGTCGTGATAGAGGATGATGGAGCGGTACTGCGGCCCGACATCGTGCCCCTGGCGGTCCGGTGTGGTCGGATCGTGCGTGCTGAAGAACACCTCCAGAATGCCTCGGTAGTCGATCGCGTCGGGGTCGAAGCGGATCTGGACCACCTCGGCGTGCCCGGTGGTGCCGGTGCACACGTCACGGTACGTGGGCGCCTCGGTATGCCCGCCGGTGTATCCCGAGGTGACCGATACCACACCGGCGAGCTCCTGGTAGACCGCCTCCAGGCACCAGAAACAGCCGCCGCCCAAAGTGGCTGTCTGCAGTTGGTCATCGACCGCCATCGCACCCTCCCATGGCTCGAGTCTGAACCGGCATTCTCGCCTGTACGCCGTCAGACGTCGATACCGGTGCGGCGTTGAACGCCGGTGGGCCAGGGATGGACGAGATCGGTCACCCAGCAGCCGTTGCAGTCGGGCAGATACCGGCGTGAGAGCAGGAACAGGAACACCGTCGGCGCCTCGGCTTTGTTGCGGCGATCGAGACGGACACGAAACGCGGCCCGGCCGTCACGTTCGGCCCGCGCGACGATGCTTGCGCTGCGGTGCTGCAGAATCGCCCGGAAATAGGGCTGACGCAGGCGTGCCGCAAAGGTATCCGCGCCGAGGTGCTCCCGGGTCGACGGTGACGCGAAGCGCAGGGCGATGCGGATGCCCCGGTCATTGCGAAGCTCGCCGTTACGCCGCAGGGCCTCCAGCTGGAGGGTGACCACATCGTCGGCGGTCAGCCACGGACGCGGTCCGGTGGGGGCGTCCCAAGGGTCGCGGGGCCGATAGGCGGCGACCGCGAGGACCCCGGCCAGGACGAGCGCGGTGAGCAACAGCCGTCGTCCCATGGTTTCTCTCCCGCTTGACGCTGCCACCGGCACACCCCCGACCCCCTGAGCATAGCCGGGAATCGTCAATGGCTCCCGCAGGGGGCTTCATGGCAACGGGGGCGAGGAGTCGTCACTCACCGAGCGGGCGCGCGGGCTCCGGGTTGCCGGCCGCCGCCCAGACAGAGTGTTCGCGGGCCTGGCGGTCGTGCTCAAGGGCCCAGCGCACCGAGGGGAACGCCAGCGACTCCCAGGGGATGTCGTGCCAGTGGAACAGTGCCACGTCCTGGGATTCGGGGCCCGGGCTGATCGTCGGAACGCGCAGGCGGGCGCTGAAGACGATCTGCACCTGATTGATGTGGGCGAGGCTGTAGACCGCGAGCACGCCCGCGAGCTCGAGGTCCGCGTGGGCCTCCTCCATGGCCTCCCGGCAGGCGCCTTCCTCGGCGCTCTCGTGGAGCTCGAGAAAACCTGCCGGCAGGCACCAATAACCGATATGCGGCGGGATCGCGCGGCGGCACAGCAGCACGCGGTTGCCCTCGCGTGCCACGCTCGCGACGACGACGCGCGGGTTCTCGTAAGCGACGTAACCGCAGTCCGGACAGGTCAGCCGCGGCCGGTCATCGCCGTCCGGGGTGCGATAGTGGCGTGGGCCGCGGCGGGAATGCCGGGGATCGTTCATTGGCGCGTATCTGCCTCTCACCCTGTCCGCGAGGATACCAGCCGAAACGCGCATTTGCCCGACGCGAGCGGCACGTGAGGTGAACAGGGTGGAGAGGCGCGGCGAGCGTCTGTCGCGCGGGGCGATCAACGCTCGTGATCGCCCGCACTGGCCCGCTCCATGGGCCCGTTGCGGGGGCCGTAGCGGGCCAGGAACGTTTCGCCGGGCAGCGCCGGGGCGTAAAGAAAGCCCTGGGCATACTGGCAACCGTGGCTGCTAAGGTAGTCGGCCTGTTCGGCACGTTCGACGCCTTCGGCGACGACGGCCACGCCCAGTGCGTGCGCCATGCTCAGGATGGCGAGGACGATGGCGGCGTCGTCACTGTCTTCCTGGATGTCGCGAATGAATGTGCGGTCGATCTTGAGTGTGTGGATGGGGAAGCGCTTGAGGTAGGCAAGCGATGAGTAGCCGGTACCGAAATCGTCGACGCTCACGCGCACGCCGAGCTCCTTGAGCTTGAGCAGCAGTTGTACGGTGTGGTCGATGTCGTCCATGAGGAAGGTCTCGGTGATCTCCAGCTCCAGTCGGGGCCGGCTGGTGCCGCTCGCCGTCAGCGCCTGCTCGATCTGCTGGATGAGGTTGGGGTCGCGGAACTGTCGGGCCGAGAGATTGACTGCCAGGCGAAGCCCGGTCAGTCCGGCGCTCTCCCAGCGCTGCTGCTCGCGCACTGCTTCGGCGAGCGCCCACTCGCTGAGCTCCCCGATCAGTCCGCTGTCCTCGGCGATGGGGATGAACTTGCCCGGTGGGACCCAGCCACGCACCGGGTGGTGCCAGCGCATCAACGCCTCCGCGCCGACGATGTCACCGGTCACCAGCGATACCTGCGGCTGGTAATGGAGCTCGAGCGCGCCGGTGTGCAGGGCCTCGCGCAGCTCGTGCTCGAGCTCGCCGTACTCCCGCAGCCGTGCATTCAGCTCCTGGGTGAACAGAAAGTACGTGTTGCGGCCCTGTTCCTTGGCCCGGTACATGGCGGCGTCGGCGTTGCGAAGCAATGACTCCGCCTCGCGTCCGTCCCGCGGATAGACGCTGATGCCGATGCTGGTGCTGGTGAACAGCTCGCCGTCGCTGGTGTCGAACGGTTGAGCGAACGCATGGATCAGCCCGATCGCGACTTGCTGGGCTTCGTCTGCACTGGCAAGGGCGGGCAGCAGCACGGCGAACTCATCGCCGCCGAGTCGGGCGATGCAGTCCCCCGCCTCTAGCGCACTCTGGAGCCGGTGCGCCACGGCGGTGAGCAGCTCGTCCCCGCAGGCGTGCCCACGGGTGTCGTTGATAATCTTGAAACGGTCCAGGTCGAGAAAAAGCAGCGCCAGTGCGTGTTCGTCCCGCGCCGCCGTCGCCAGTGCCTCTTCGAGACGGTTGCGGAAGAGTGCGCGGTTCGGCAGCCCGGTCAGGGGGTCGTAGTAGGCGAGATGATGAATGGTGCGCTCGGCACGGCGTTGCTGGGAAAGGTCGGTGATTACCACCGCCACCTGCTCCAGGTCGCCGTCGCGGTCGCGAATGGCCGCTGCGGCCACCCGCGCGGGGTGCGGGCCGCCGTCGGTACCGAGGTAGTGCAGCTCGCCTTCCCAGCGGTCCCGGCGGCGAACCCTGTGTACCAGACGGGTTGCTGTACTGCGGTGGTCCCTGTCGACGAGCTCGGAGAAGCGGCGACCTTCGATCGCTGCGGCGTTCCTTCCGGTGAGCTCGCTGAACGCGGCGTTGACCTGTACGATCCGGCCGGTCTCGTCGAGCAGGGCGATGCCTTCGATGCTGTGCTCGAACAGACCGGCGGCAAGCTGCCGGCGGCGCCGGCCTTCGAGGCGTTCGGTGAGGTCCTGGAGCACGCAGACCCACTCTCCGAGTGGTTCGTCCAGCAGCGGCGCCAGCGACATACCAACGGCGACGACACTGCCGTCGAGTCTTCGCAGAACCGTTTCCTCGATCTGCACGGGGGGCCTGTCTGCGCCGCGGGTGGTCACGCGAGGGGGAAGGCTTTCGGTGAGGCAGGCGGCGATGGGCAGCCCCTGGAGGTCCTGCTCGCCGCCGTGCAGCAACGTTCGTGCCGGACGGTTGTGGCTGACCACGCGATAGTCGGCGTCCAGCACGAGCACGGCCTCGTGCATGCTGTCGAGGATGTGTGCCAGCTGCGCGCGGGAGACGGTGCGTTCGCGTAGATCCACCTGCATGCGCCGCAGGGCTTCGGCGAGGGCGCCCAGCTCGTCGTTGCGCACGACGGGTACGGGTACGTCGCCGGTGGCCGTGCCGATGTGCGACGCCGCCGTGGCCAGAGCGCGGATGGGACGACTCAGCTGCCTCGCCACCAGCAAGCCCATGGCTGCCGCCACCGCCATAATGCCGAGGGTGGCGTAGCCGATGCGGACGAGCTCCGAATGGCGGCCGGCGGCGGCCGCCTTGGCGAAGTCGGCCTGCATGGCGTTCAGGTTGCGGGTGAGTACCTCCCGCGAGAAACCGACGCGAACGCCTCCCAGGTATTGGGCGCCGGCGTGGATGGGCGTGACGGCTTCGATGATCTCGCCGTCTTCCTGTACGAGTGTTTCACGTGCCCGCACGGCCCGCTCCGCCATGGCGCCCCGCATTGGCTGGCCGAATCGCGGGATGGATTCATGCCCGTCGTGGAGGATGAGCTGCTGGTCGTCGAAGACCAGCACGTACTCGATACCCGCCTGTCGGCGTGCATCGCGCAGGATCTCGTAGACCCGCTCGACGTCGTATTCGTAGACGGGGGTGGTGAGCCCGTTGGCGAGCAGTCGGGCCACGGACGCGGCGTGCTCGCGCAGCGTGCGCTGCATTGCCTGCGCGAAGCGTGTCTGGCCGACGTCGGTGATCCGGTCGATGGTTCCGCGCTGTTGCCGGTCGTGGAGCGCGGAGAGTGCGATGGCCACCAGCAGCAGGAGCGCGCCAATCACCAGCGCGTAGCGTTGGTGGAGCTTCATCGGGCGAGCATTTCCCGGACCGAGGCAAGGCAGCGCCGCACCGTGGCGAGCTGAGCTTCGATCGTGGGGGTGATGGCATCGAAACGCGTCGTGCTCTGGTAGGCCTGCATCGCCCGCCGGCCCGCCGGTACGTTCTCGGCGTCGAGAAGTACGCGGCGCAGTGCCTCGCGCAGGCCGGGGCGAAGATCCCCGCGCACGATCTCGAAGGCCCGGGGAATCGGCTCGCCGTGGTGGAAGATGCGGAGGTTTTCGCGCATGGCGCGTGGCGTGTGGTCCGGGTCGGCCCAGTCAATGTTGCTGTACGCACCGGCATCGACGATACCGCGGGCCACCCACGCGGTGATGTTGATTTCCCCTCCGGCGAAAGTGTACCCGACCCTGCGATGGGGGACCGGCGCGTCCCGCCGCGGCAGCTCCTGCGGCGTTAGCCCGGTGTCGAGCAATGCCCCCACCGGCAGGAAAAAGGCCGTACTCGAGCCCGGATCCTCCAGCGCCAGGCGTCGCCCGGTGAGATCGGAGAGCGTGTGAATGTCGCTGTTGCGCCGGGTGATGAACACCGTGTGGTATTCCGGTACGCCTTTTTTCCACTTGCGTACCAGCACACGCGCACCGGCGTCGTCGACGTAGCGCAGTGCGGAGAACGCGGTCTCCGTGACCCAGTCCACCTGTCCGCTGCGCAAAAGCTCGATCATTTCCTCGTTGTCGCGGGCCATGACCACCTCGCCGGCGCGGATGCCCTGGTCGGCGAGGCGTTCGACGGCGTAGTCGAGCATGGGGCGCAGGCGCTTGTAGTGCTTGCGCGGCTTATCGCTGACCTTGCCGATGACCAGTGTCTGCCCCCGCGGCACTTCACGGCTCGCGGCGGCGCTCGTGACCGTGAGCATCAACGCGGCCGTCAGCGCGAGCAGGCGCATCGGCCACCGGATGGAGCTGGTGGTTGCCCGAGCGATGCGGGTGTTCTTGCATCGGTATGCCATGGGTGTCTTCATAATCGGCTTCGTCATGGCGCATGCTGCAGGTGCACACGCGGGTGGCTGCGCTGTGGTATAAAAGGCAACCACTCGCGGCCGTGCCGCCTACGTAACGTAACGGCATGGCGCCCGCGACCATTAGCGCGCCACGGCCACGTTCCGCCGAACGGCGCGCCAGAGAGAAGACGGCCCGCCAAGGCCGCAGATCAGTAACCCGCGATTGGCGCAGAGAGGGCGCATTCATGGCCACGACCACCATCCGCCAGGCAGATTTCATCCAGAGCGTCGCCGACGCCCTGCAGTACATCTCCTACTATCACCCGAAAGACTTCATCGACGCCGTCCATGAGGCCTACCAGCGCGAGGAGAATCCGGCGGCGCGGGATGCCATGGCGCAGATCCTGGTGAACTCGCGCATGTGTGCCCAGGGGCACCGGCCGATCTGCCAGGACACGGGCATCGTGACCGTTTTCCTCAAGATCGGCATGGACGTGCGCTGGGATGCGGAGATGGGGGTCGAGGAGATGGTCAACGAAGGCGTGCGCCGGGCCTACAACGATCCCGACAACAAGCTGCGCGCCTCGATCCTGCGCGATCCCGCGGGCAAGCGCGAGAACACGCGGGACAACACGCCCGCGGTGATTTACATGGACCTGGTGCCCGGGGATCGCGTGGAGGTGGAGCTCGCCGCGAAGGGCGGAGGCTCCGAGGCGAAATCCAAGTTCGCCATGCTCAATCCCTCGGACAGCATCGTCGACTGGGTGCTGGAGCAGGTGCCGAAGATGGGTGCCGGCTGGTGTCCGCCGGGCATTCTCGGCATCGGGATCGGCGGCACCGCCGACAAGGCCATGCGTCTGGCCAAGGAGGCGTGCATGGAGTCCATCGACATCCACGAGCTCAAGGCCAGGGGGGCGGAGAACACGGTCGAGGCGTTGCGCCTGGAGCTCTTCGAGAAGGTCAATCAGCTCGGCATCGGTGCCCAGGGGCTCGGCGGGCTGACCACCGTGCTGGACGTCAAGATCCGCGACCACCCCACCCACGCCGCGAACAAGCCGGTGGCGATCATTCCCAACTGCGCGGCCACCCGCCATGTGCATTTCGAGCTCGACGGTGACGGCCCGGCGGAGCTGCCGGTACCGGCGTTGGAGGACTGGCCGGAGGTGACCTGGGGTGCCGGTGGCGACGTCCGCCGGGTCAATCTCGACGAGATCACCGCCGAGGATGTGCGGCAGTGGCGTCCGGGCGAGACCCTGCTCGTCTCCGGAACCGTGCTCACCGGCCGTGACGCCGCCCACAAGCGCATTCAGGAGATGCTCGCCCGAGGCGAGGAGTTGCCCGTGGATTTCCGCGGCCGGTTCATCTACTACGTGGGCCCGGTGGACCCGGTGGGCAACGAAGTCGTGGGGCCGGCAGGGCCGACGACCTCCACGCGCATGGACAAGTTCACCGACATGATGCTGGCCGAGACCGGGCTGACGGGGATGATCGGCAAGGCCGAGCGCGGCCCCGAGGCGGTCGAGGCCATTCGACGCCACGCGGCGGTCTACCTGATCGCGGTCGGGGGGGCCGCCTATCTGGTGTCCAGGGCCATCCGCAAGGCACGAGTGGTGGCTTTCGAGGATCTGGGCATGGAGGCGATCCACGAGTTCGAGGTGGAGGACATGCCTGTGACGGTTGCGGTGAGCTCGGACGGGGAATCGGTACACCGCAGTGGGCCGCGCCAGTGGCAGGAACGTATCGGCAGGATCCCGGTGGCCGTCGAGTAGTACCGTAGCTACCCCATTTGGACTATCGTCCTGGTGTGGGTGCGAGTGGCCCGGTTACGCGTGGTATTGCCTGACGCGCGTAGCCCGGTCCTCGCAGTAACACCGCCGTTTCACAGGCGGTTGCAGTGACAGGGAAGGGGCACCGTGCGCGGCGGGCAATGCGAGGCCACCGTTGAGGGGGGGAACGCATGCGGGCGTGCGGCCGGCTCATCAATCGATTTGTGCTCGCGGCAGCGATGGCGGCAGCGGTGCCGGCGATTGCCGCCGAGCTCACCCGCAGCGACGCCGAGCCCACCACTGACACGACGCCGGTGCTCGAGCTGCGTCGGGGCGGCGAGATCCGCCACCTTTCGCGGGCGGATCTCGAAGGGGCCGGTCCGCTGTACGCGAGCGAGCTCGTCAGCCGGGAGGGCATGGCCGGGCGATTCACCGGCGTGCTCCTGGCGGACTTCGTCGAGGCGTTCGGGCTCGGCGGCGCGCGCCGGCTACGATTCATCGCCGCCGACGGGTACAGCATCTTCCTCACCCCCGAGGAGATCCGGGCCAAGAATTATCTGCTCGTCACCCGGTTTCAGGGCGAACCCATGGCTCTGGCGAACAAGGGGCCCGTGAGGCTCGTCGTGCCCGCTGATGAGCAGGCCGTGCTCGAGGGCACGAAGTCGGGGGCGGAGTGGATCTGGTCCATCGTCGAGTTGCACGCACGGTGAGAATTCGCGCGGGCTGGTTGTTGCTGGCGGGGTACGTCGCCATCGCCATGCCCGTCGTCGGTATCTGCGTGCTTTTCGTGGTCAACGCGCAGAAGCATCTCGGCGCCAACTACATCAGTTTCTCCACCGAGGTCGTGCGTGGGCAACAGGATGCCACCCGTCTGCGTTCCGCCGCGCAAGCGCTCATGCGCCATGGTGGCGAGGACAACGCGCGGGCGCTGCGTGAGGCGCTCACCGTCATAGAGACTCGCAAAACGACGGTTCTCCACGCCATGGAGCGCACGCCGTTCGCCGACATGGATCTCGATGACATTCACGCCGAATTCCGGCGCCTGCAGGCGGACCTCGCCCGGATTGCGACGCTGGGCCGCGGCGGTACGCTGCAACGATCCAGCGTACGCTCGGCGCTGCGGGCGCGCGTGTTCGCGGTGGAGGACGACGTGGCCTTCATTTACAGCGAGCTCCACAAACGCGTGGTGTCGGCTTCGGCGGCGCAGCAGCGTCTCATGGAGCGGCTCTCCTACGCCTTGCTGAGCCTGGTCGCGCTGGTGCTCGTGGGGCTGGGGGCGCTGCTGAAATCGTCGGTGCGCGCGAGCGACGCGGTCTCGCGGGTCGGCGGCGAGGAGTTCTGTATCCTGATGCCCAACACCCGGGTACGGGAGTCACTGGTTTTGTGTGCCCGCGTACGCGATGCCATTGTCGGCGAGCCGTGCCCCGTGGGGCCAGACGGGACGTTGCCCTGTACCGTGAGTATCGGCGTGGCCACGACGCAGGCGGGCGGGCGTGAGACGTTCGAGGCCCTCTACGCCCGCGCCGATGCCGCGTTGTATGCGGCCAAGCGCGGCGGACGCGACCGCATCGTCCACGAGCGTGACACGCCATCGGAGGCCGGCACTGCCGGAGAAGCGCGCCGCGCCCGCGAATGACCAACGGACCCTGGACAAGGACGAATGCCGCGTTGCCACGAGACAGAGCCCCTGGTCCGATTTGACGGATTGACCAAACACTACGGTGGTCCCGGGGGGCGAGCCGTACTCGAAGGGGCCGGCGGGCAGATCGCCACCGGCGAGTTCGTGGTGGTGGTCGGACGCAGCGGTTCCGGCAAGTCGACGCTGCTCAATCTCCTCGGCGGGCTCGACCGGCCGACCGCCGGCACGGTCCATTTCGCCGGCGAATCGCTCTTCGAGCTCCCCGATGCTGCCATGACCCGCTTGCGCCGCCGGCGCATGGGGGTGATTTTTCAGTCGTACAACCTCATCGACACGCTCACCGTCGCCGAGAATCTGCGCCTGCCGCTGGCCCTCAACGCGCTGCCGGAAGACGGGCTGGTCGGGCAGTGGCTCGCGCGGGTGGGGCTGAGCGACTACGAGGATGCCTGGCCGGACCGCCTCTCCGGCGGCGAGCAGCAGCGCGTGGCGGTGGCGCGGGCACTCATCCATGGCCCGGATCTCATCCTCGCGGACGAGCCCACGGGAAATCTGGACCTGGACAATGCCCGCGCGGTGGTCGAGCTGCTCGATGATTTGTGCCGCCGGTACGGGCGCACGCTGGTGATGGTCACCCATAGCCGCGAGGTCGCGGGGCGGGCGGATCGCCTGCTCACCATACGGGATGCCCGCCTCGCCACCCTGGAGACGGGCCCGTGAGGTGGTTGTTGCTCGCCGGCCGGCGGGCGCTCTATCGCGAACCCATGCAGTGGATGCTGGCGCTGGTGGGGATCGCCCTGGGCGTGGCCGTGGTGGTCGCCGTCGATATCGCCAACCGGGCGGCACAGTCTGCGCTGAACAATGCCGTCGAGCGTGTTGCCGGCGCCGCCACCCATCAGGTCGTGGCCGGCCCCGAGGGAGTTCCCGAGATATTCTACCGTCGCCTGCGCGTGGCGCTCGGCGTGGATCGTGCCCTGCCGGTGGTCAGTGGCGCGGTGACGGTACGCGGACGGCGTTTCCAGCTCCTCGGGGTGGATCCGTTCGCGGCGCAACCGTTCATGACGCCGCTGGCGACGGATACCGGTGTCGAGCTGTCCCTGCGGATGCTCACGCACAGTGAGACCGTGGCGGTAAGCCGCGAGACCGCACAGCGGCTCGGTGTCGGCACGGGGGAGGCGTTTGCGCTGGATGGTGGCGCCGGCTCGGCCCGTGTCCGCGTGGCTGCCGTGTTCACGGACCGGGGCGGTGCGTTCGCGGACGTCCTCGTTGCCGATATCGCCGTCGCTCAGGCGCTCCTCGGCCGGTTCGGGCGGCTCGACCGCATCGATCTGATTCTGGAGCCGTCGGCCGCCGCGAAGGTGCGTGCCGCGCTCCCGCCCGGGGTGGAGCTGCTTCCGGCGGGGCGACGCCGCGACGCGCTTGCGGCGATGACCGACGCGTTTCACGTCAACCTGCGCGCGCTCTCGTTGCTGGCGCTGGTGGTCGGGGTGTTCCTGGTGTTCAACACCATGAGCTTCCTGGTCGTACGTCGGCGCGGCATGCTGGCGAGCCTGCGGGCGCTGGGGGCGACCCGCGGGCAGATCGTGACCCAGGTGCTCGCCGATGCCGGAATGCTCGCCGTCGGTGGAACACTCGTGGGGCTTCCGGCCGGGATGGTCCTCGGGGCAGGGCTGACCGGTCTGGTGGCAGCGACGGTGGATCAGCTCTACCTCACGATTCCCGAGGTGCACACGTGGCAGCCGCTGGCGCTGGCGGTGGGTGGGGCATTGGGGCTCGCCGGGCCGCTCGTGGCGGCCGTGCCGTCGGCGCTGGAGGCTGCCGGCGTGGCCCCGCGCGCCGGCCTGCAACGCACGAGCCTCGAGCAGCGCGCGCTGCGCAGTGCCAGGCGCATGGCGTTTGCCGGCGGCGCCGCAGTCGTCGGCGGCACAGCGGCGGTGGCGGCCAGCGAAGGGCTGACGGCAGGGTTCGTGGGGTTGTTCGCCCTGATACTCGGGGCGGCGCTGCTCGCGCCACTGTGGGTACGCATGCTCGCACGCCTCGCCGCCGGTGGACGGCTCGGCTGGCGTCTCGCCGTGCGCGGCGCCGGCGCGTCGCTCAGCCGCACGGGCATCGCGGTGGCTGCCCTCGCCGTGGCGGTGGCGACGGTTATCGGTGTGGCCACGATGATCAGCAGCTTTCGCGGGAGCGTGGTGGCGTGGCTCGAAGCGAGTCTTCGCGCCGATTTCTACGTAAGCGCCGATGGTGCGCTGCCAGACGGCGCCGCTGCGACGGTGGCTGCGCTCCCGGGGGTGGACCATGTCACCCGCAGCCGCCATGTGCGCCTGCCTGTCGAGGACGGGTACCTGGATCTGCGGGCCGTCGCGCTTGCCGAGGAGGACCGCGCTGCCTACCCCATGGTCACCGGCGGTGATGGGGCATGGCGGGCATTCGCCAGCGCCCGGGCGGTGCTGGTCAGCGAGCCGTTCGCGGCACGGCGGGGGCTCGGCGTGGGCGAGCGTTTGTCGCTCACCACCCCCGAGGGGCCGGTGAACCTGCGCGTCGCGGGAATATACCGCGACTACGCCAATGTCCGCGGAACCGTGCTCATGCGCCTGGCCCTATACCGGCGTCTATGGCGTGACACCCGGCTGACCGGCCTGGGGGTTCACCTCGCCGAAGGTGCCGATGCGGCCACGCTGGCGCGCCGGATACAGGCCCACTGGCCCGCACGTGTCGGGGTCACCGACAATCGCACCGTGTTCCGCCGATCGCTCGCGGTGTTCGACCAGACATTCCGCATTACCGGTGTGCTGCGATTGCTGGCAGCGGTGGTGGCTTTCGTGGGCGTGCTGGGTGCCCTCATGGCGCTGCAGCTCGAACGCCGCCGGGAAATCGCGGTGCTGCGCGCCCTCGGGCTGACGCGTGCCGGTGTGGCCGTACAGGTCTTTGGCCAGAGCGGCTTTCTTGGCGCGGCGGCGGGGGTATGGGCGATGCCGCTGGGCATTGGCCTGGCATGGCTGCTCGTGACCGTAATCAACCGTCGGGCGTTCGGCTGGACGCTGGAATTCGCGCTGCAGCCCGCCGCACTGGCTCAAGGCGTGACGCTGGCCGTCTCCGCCGCGCTGCTCGCAGCGGCCTGGCCGGCATGGGCGCTCGCCCGCCGGGAACCGGCGGGCGGCCTCCAACGGGAATGATCACATACCGGTGCTGACGCCGCCACGGCCCTGTTGCGGGGCGTACAGGCGGTCGTGCACGCGCTCCACGCCCTCCAGCGCAGCGACGGCGCCGACGACACGGTCCTGCTCGGTGACGTCGAAGACCGTGCCGTGGAGCCAGATGTCGCCGTCGCGGGCGCTCACCCGGATACGGTTCATGGGTAGTGCCGGGAGCTCGTCCAGAGCGGTATGGACGCGCTGCTCCATTGCCTGATCCGTCAGGTAGTTGCCACCACCGCCACCGTTCATACCGTTGTTGGCACAGCCGGCCAGCAGGGCGGCAGCGGCAAGGGCTGCCAGGAACGGGAACAACCGAAGGGTCATATCGCACCTCCAAGGGTGGCGCTCATACCGGCCACCCTAAGGGAATCATAGGGGCGACAGTTCAGTTATCAAATTGTCCCATATTGGACTGTTTCGTCAGGATGGGTAGCGACAAGGTATGGATCATTCATTGCGGGCCGTGTGCCCGGCAGAGCGGCTGGCGTCGATGCGCTGCTCCAGGTAGGCGCTGACCCCGGACATACCCGAGGCATCGAAGCGTGGTCGCAGGCTCTCCCGGTAGGCGAGCAGCAGACTGACCCCGACGGCCCGAACGTCATAGACCTGCCAGCGATCGTCCAGGTGGTGGAGATAGAGATCCACGTTGATCGCCGGTCCGCCGTCGGGCTGGAGGGTGGCGCGGATGCTGGTGCGCCTGTGGTCGTCATCCAGGCGGCGATAGTCAATACGCCCGTTACGGGCGAATTCCGCGATTCGATCGACGTATTCGCTGATGCCTGCGGCGTAGCTGTGGATCAGGTAGTTCGTGAATGCCCGGGTGAACCGCCGGCGCTCGCTGTCTGTGCCATTGCGCCAATGGGCGCCTGCGACCAAGCGCCCCATGCGCCTGCTGTCGGTATGCGGCAGCAGGTACCGCTCGATCAGGCCGCGCGCGATGGCCGGATCCCGGCCTATCGCCTCGCGTTGGGCGGCGATCTCGGCGAGCCCTTCGCGCATGACATCGCGGACCATCGCCACCGGCGATTCCGTGGCCGTGGCGGTGCCCGCGATGGCGAGCAGTACGGCGAGTACGAGGGTACGGATTGGCGAGGGAAGCATCATGCCGGGATCATGCCACCGCTCGGTCCGGTGGGCCACCCGGCCGTTACGGATCGTCTCAGGGGGCGCGGCATGCGTCAGAGCACCAGAGCAGTTCGGCGCAAGGCGCGCTTGCACCGGCGTGGCCGCGTCGCTGCATGCGAGCACAACACCGCCACCGGGCCGCTCTGGCGCCTTCTTCGGGGCGATTTCCCGGGGGCGATCGGCAATCGCGACGCCGGTGTTACCGGCGTCGCGCGAACGGACGCTCAGCCCTCGCTGTCAGGCGGACCGGCGTCGTCCGGCGGACCGGCGCCATCGGGTCGCCCGCCGTCTTCCTCGTCATCGTCGGAGTCGTCGTCCGTGTCGTCCGAAGCGGCGTCGTCCTCTTCCTCGTCGATGACCTCATCGCCGCGGTCGAGTGCGATGGCAACGATTTTGTCCGCCTCGAAGTAGCTGGTGCCGGGCTCGCCGTGGACGATGAGGTGCACCCGTGTCATGTCGGCGAGTACGCCCAGGTCCCCGGAATCCACCAGGCCACGGCCGCTGACGACGAGCTTGCCATCGGTGGCGAGACGCACCGCCCGGGATTCGCCGTCCACTGAGAGCTGCAGCGTGTCGGCCGTGTCCACGGACACCAGCTCGCCCTTCACGGTCGTGGCGTCGTCGCCATTGTCGGTGGCGTCATCGTCATCGGTACCGTCGTCCGCATCGCCGTCGGCGTCATCGTCATCGCCGCGGACGATGACGAGGGTGGCACGCAGCGGGCTGGTGTCGACGATGCCTTTGACGGTCATGCCCTTACCAGCGGTGATGGCATCCCGATCCAGCACGTCGCCGTCTTCGTCCACGATGGGGGTTTCCGGGGCAAGCGTCACCGCACGGCCGTCGCCGCCGCCTTCCAGCGTGAAGTTGCCCTCGGCATCCACGCTTGCGGTCGCGACACCGCCGCGGGTACCAACCGTGGGCCGGGTTCCCAGCGTGATGCTCAGGGTATCGAGCTCGCGGCGTCCGTCTTCGGGGTCACGTTCGAGCAGCCCCATGGCCACCAGGCTGTCTCCCGCCACCAGCGTGGTCGCATCGATCGCGGCGCCGGTGGTGTCAAAGACGGTGGCCTCGTCGTCGAGCGCCACGCGTACGCACGCCGGGGCGGCTGCCTGGGCTGACGGGCAGACGAGCAGGTGCTCGTCGGTGACGCTGCGAAGCTCGCCGGTGATGCTCAGCAGTGGTGCGTCGTCTTCCTCGCTGTCCGGCGTCGAGGCATCGTCGCCGGGCTCGGTGGGAGACGTCGAGTCGTCCGTGTCAGCGTCGGAGTCGTCGCCCGCTTCGTCCTCTTCGAACGTCTCGACCATCACCACCGGGCGGAACAGGACGGTGTCCGCTCCTGCCTGAGTCACGAGCAGGGAGTTGGCCGCGTCCACGTCCAGCTCGAGGTAAAGGGTGCGATCGGCGGTGACCTGGAGGCCGTCCTCGGGAACGAGGTCGACTTTGCCGCTTGGCAGCTCCGCCCCGACCTGCGTCACGGGATCCGTGTCCGTGTCCACGAGCTCCACGCGGGAGGCGGCGAGCCGGACTTTCTCGTAGTCGGCGACGGGGACCTCCTCGGCGAGCGAGAACAGCTCCGTGTAGTCACGCAGCTGCAACAGGTCCACCGTGCGCTCGCCCTCGAACAGCGTCACCGGCTCGACATCGGTGGCGTCCTCGTCCGGCAGCAGCGTGATGCCCGTGACCGTGAGGTTGATCTGCTCATAGGTATCGGTGGGCGCGTCCGTCATGAGCACGGCCACGTTGCCCGTGGTGCTGGCCGTCTCGGTGGAGCCCCCGTCGGCGCTGTTATCGTTATCGTCGCTGCCACCGCCGCCTCCGCAGGCGGCCAGCGACAGCCCCAGGAGCGCAGCGAGGGCGGCGCGACCTGGCTGTGAGCTCGTGCGTGGCATGCGATCCTCCTCTCTATCGTCGTACCGCATGTCGGCCTACGTGCGGGAAATGTCCGTAGCACGCAGCAGACAAATGAACGATACATGCTAGGAGTGACGCGATCCGGGGCATAGTCCGCACGATCATGCTTCGCCGGCGTGCCGGAGGTCCGGGGCTCGGTGCATGTCGTTGCACGGCGACGGGCGCCGGTCGCTAATCTTCAATGGGGTATCGTGACGTGTCATAGCGCCACAGCGGCCGGCGCGGACGATACCTCTGACACCATCGGTATAGCGTTACCGGCGCGGGGCGGGGGCCGGTGGGGCAATGCGGCCACCGGCGGTAGCCGCTTCCCCGGGGGAACGATGGCTCAGGTCGAACGTACGCAGGCGGGCTCGGCGACCGTTTGCGCCTGCGGCAGATACCGGCTCGCGGTGAAGCTCACCGCCGCACAGCCGGACATGATCACGGCCATGTCCACCGCCGGCGAGATATTCACCACGCCTACTAGCGCGCCGGCGAGGGCGCCAATGCCGAACTGGAAGAAGCCGAACAGTGCGGAGGCGCCACCGGCGTTGTCGGGATAGCCGTCCAGGAGTCCGGTCACGGTGTTCGCGCCCACCAGGCCGACGTTGCCCACGGCGAAGAACAGCGGCACCGCCAGCCCGGCCAGTCCGCCGAATCCGGTGGTCGTGGTGACGGCGAGCACCAGGCTGCCGAGCAGCGTCACCGTTGCGCCGATGCGTAGCAGCCGGCGATAGCCGAAACGTTCCACGAGCTGTCCATTGACCACGTTGGCGGTAACGAGTCCCATGACATTGAGGGCGAAGTACCCGCCGAAGGCCTCGGGGCTGACGCCGTAGACCTGGATGTAGATGAACGAGCTGCTGCTCACGTAGGCGAAAAGGGCGCCGAAAGCCATGCCGCCGGCGGTCAGGAAGGCGAGCGCCTCGCGGTCGCGCAGCAAGGTTGCGTAGGCGGTGAAAAGCGGCCCCAGGCGTTGCCCGGAACGCCGCTGGGCGGGGTTGGTCTCCCCGAGTGCGAAGCCGACGACCGCCAGGCACAGCACGGAGAAGCCGGCGAGCGCGGCGAAGATCCCGCGCCAGCCCAGGGTCGCCACGATCTGACCGCCGAGCAGTGGCGCCACCAGCGGGGCGACGGCCATCACGAGAATGACGAACGAGAGCATGCGCGCCGCCCGGCTGCCGTGGTAGACGTCGCGGATGACCGCACGGGCGACGACCGGCCCCGCCGCCGCTCCCAGCCCCTGGAGGAAACGGCCGCCAAGCAGCACGGGCAATGTGGGCGCGATCACGCACATGATGCTGGAGACGAGGTAGAGGAGGATGCTCACCACCAGCACGGGCCGGCGGCCGTAGCGGTCGGAAAACGGTCCATAGACCAGTTGTCCGGCCGCCAGCCCGATGAAGAACAGGCTCAGGCTCTGTTGTGCCGCCGCGGAGGATACACCGAGCTCGTCGGCCATCGCCGGCAGGCCGGGGAGGTACAGATCAATGGACATGGGGCCGAAGGCGGTGAGCATGCCGAGTATGGCGATCAAGCCCGCGCCGCCGGCCAATCCGTTGCGCGTCATGGGCGGTTCCTCGATATGGGCTGTCGGCCGTGGCGGCGTGGTCGACACACGGCCGGATAGGCAACGATATTGGGATTGCGGACGGTGGCCGCAAGATGATTGTAGTATAAATTGTTAGCGATTGACCGCAAATCGCCGCACATCACAAGTCATTGTCCCCGGGGGCATACTAATCTTCTCAGAGGTATTGTCATGTGTCAGAGCGCCAGAGCGGTTCGGGGGCAAGGCGCGCTCGCGTCGGCGTGGCCGGGTCACGTCAAGCGAGCGCAACGCCGCCACCGGGCCGCTGTGGCGCTCCCTTCGGGCCGGACTGTGCGCCGATGGGGTCTGCGTTGCTCGCCGCTCATGTAGCCCGGCTACACCACGCGCCTCGCGCCTTGCCCCATCGGCGCACAGACCGGCTGACGCATGACAATACCTCTGAGAAGATTAGTTATGTGCTTTCGATGGGGCGGATTGGTATCGCCACGGTGATGGGTTTGCGGCAGGCGTGGGAGGGGATCGCATGGCGGATGCAGCGCAGGCCGTGGTGGGGCGCCCGACGCGCCCGGGGGAACTGCCACCGCTCGCCCGCGAGGGGACGGTCGCCGCGCTCGCGGCCCTGTTGGCCGGGCGGCGCACGCTGGTGCTCAGTGGCGCCGGGTGCAGCACGGATTCGGGCATTCCGGATTACCGGGACGCCGGCGGGCAGTGGAAACGCCGCCGGCCAATGCAGCTCCAGGAGTTCGTCTCCAGCGATCATGGCCGCCGGCGTTACTGGGCTCGGAGTCTGGTGGGGTGGCGGCGCGTGGCGGCAGCCCGACCCGGCAGAGCACACCGTGTCCTGGCGCACCTGGAAGCTGCCGGACTGCTCGGCGGCGTCGTGACGCAGAATGTCGACGGTCTGCATCAGCGTGCCGGCAGCGATGCGGTCATCGATCTTCACGGCCGCCTGGATGCCGTGGAGTGCCTGCACTGCCAGGCGGTCATCGACCGTGCGCGGTTTCAGCTCGCGCTGGAGGCGGCGAACCCGGGCTGGGCGGATCTCGTGGCGAGCGAGGCGCCCGACGGCGACGCCGACCTGGCCGGCGTCGACTACGCGCACTTCCAGGTGCCCGGTTGCGGGCGTTGCGGCGGTGTGCTCAAGCCGGCGGTCGTTTTTTTCGGGGAGTGCGTGCCACAGGCACGCGTGGCGGCGGTGACGCGTGCGCTGCACCGGGCCGATGTGCTCCTGGTTGTGGGGTCGTCGCTCATGGTCTGGTCCGGCTACCGGTTCGTACGCGCCGCCGTGGCGGCGGGAACGCCGGTGGTCTGCGTCGGTCTGGGGCGTACCCGCGGCGAGCGCGAGCTCGCTTTCCGCGTCACCGGCTCCTGTGGCGAGGTACTCGCGGAACTGGCGCAACGCCTGCAGGTGGCGCCTTGAATCCCTACGGGAACGACGAGCCCGGCGTCTCCAGGAAGGCGAGCTCCGCCGGCGTGGAATCGCGGCCGAGAATACGGTTGCGGTGCGGGAATCGATCGAAGCGCAGAATGATCTCGCGGTGCTGCTGCGCGGCATCCACCGACGGCTGGAACGCATCGCGCTCGCCGGGCTCGACGGCCTCGGCCAGCGCCTGGAATCGCTGCACCGCTTCGTCCTGCACCGGCAGGGCCTCGGTGTGCATCATGGGCATGTAGAAGAAAATGCGCTCCACCGGGCGCAGCTCCCGGTCCTGACCGCGGGTTTGCCCCTCGAGGCTGTGCGCGAGCGCCATGCGATCGTTGGCGTAGGCGTCCGGTGTGCCGCGGTAGATATTGCGCGAGAACTGATCCAGCAGGATGATCAGCGCCAGCCGGCCGCGCGGGGTCTCGCTCCAGCGCTCGAGCTCGCCGCGCGCGGCGCTGACGAGCAGCTGCCCGAAGCGTGCCTCGATATCGGCGTCCACGGTGTCATCCGCGCTGAACCACAGACGCTGACGTTCACGCGCGACGTCGCCGTCGCCCTGACTCGGCGCGTGCTCGCCGAACCAGTAGGTGAGGATATCCTCGCTCTTGTCGGCCATGCCGTCCCCCGGCTGCGTTTGACGATTCCGCATTGTGCTACGGCACAGGGGGTGGGACCAGTCCTGGTTTCGCCACTGAATCAACGCGGGCGTACAGTGCCGCCTCAGTGGGTGCCCGGATCGCCATGGCGCCCTGACACACGACAATGGCTGTGAGAGGTGATCGCGATTGAGCAACGACCTGAACGAGCGGTGGGGTCTGGCCTATCCGTGGCTATGGCGGGGCCTTGGTGCGCTGTGGCTCGCGATCGTGGTCTGGTTCTCGCTCACACCGTCACCGCCGTCGGTTCCCGGGATGCCGGGCTGGGACAAGGCGCGGCACTTTCTCGGTTACGCGTTTCTCGCCGGCTGGTTCGTGCAGGCGTGGCCGAGGCGGCATGCCTGGCTGGTGGCGGCGATGCTGGTGTTGGTGGGGCTGGGGCTGGAGGTCGTGCAGGGGCTCGGCGGCAACCGGATGTTCGAGTGGGCCGACAGCCTCGCCAACGCCCTGGGCGTGATCATCGGCGGAGCGATCTGCCGCACCCCGCTCGGGGGCGCGTTGTGGCAGATCGAAAGGCTTTGCCTGCCGGTGCGCAGCGGTCGCTGACCGCTCCGCGCAACCCGCGTGGGGGGACCGATCTCCTCGGAGGTATTGTGTCCGGCCTCAGGGGCCCGAGCGGTTCGGGGCAAGGCACGTTCGCGCCGGCGTGGCCGGGTCACGGCAAGCGAGGACGACGGCGCCACCGCGTCCGGCCGCGGTGGCGCCATGATGTCCCCGCCGACGACGGGGCTGGCAGTGGTCAGCCGCCGTAGCCGCCGCCGCCGGGAGTCTCCACGATGATCGCATCGCCGGCGTCGACGTCGGTGCGGTCGGTGCCGGCGAGAGGCTCCTCGCGGCCGTCGCTCCGCCGCACCCACTGGCGGCCCACTGCACCGTCGCCGCCGCCGGCGAGCCCCGGCGGGGCGATGCGGCGGGAGTTGGAGAGGATGGCCACGGTCATGGGCTCGCGGAAACGTATATGCCGGCGGGCACCATCGCCGCCGTGGTGGCGCCCGGCGCCGCCGGATCCGGTGCGGATGCCGAACGATTCCAGCAACACCGGAAAACGCCACTCCAGCACCTCCGGGTCCGTGAGGCGGCTGTTGGTCATGTGCGAGTGCACCGCGCTCGCCCCGTTGAAGTCGGCTCCGGCGCCGGTGCCCCCGCACAGGGTTTCGTAGTGCTGGTAGCGTTCGTTGCCGAAGGTCACGTTGTTCATCGTGCCCTGGGAGGCAGCCTGACGGCCGAGGGCGAGGTAGAGGGCGTTGGTGACCACCTGGCTCGTCTCCACGTTGCCGGCCACCACCGCCGCGGGATAGCGGGGGTTGAGCATGCAGCCCTCGGGCACCACGAGCTCCACGGGTACCATGCAGCCATCGTTGAGGGGGATCTCGTCGGCGACGAGCGTGCGCAGAACGTAGAGCACGGCCGCGCGGGTGACCGCCACCGGGGCATTGAAGTTGCTCGCCTGCTCGGCGCTGGTGCCGGTGAAGTCGATGCGCGCGCGCCGTTGCGCCCGGTCCACGGTAACCGCCACGCGGATCTCGGCGCCGCTGTCCATGGGCAGACTGTAGGCGCAGTCGTCGAGCACGTCGATCACCCGGCGGACCTGCTCCTCGGCGTTGTCCTGGACGTGGCGCATGTAGGCATGCACGACGTCGAGCCCGAACTGCGCGATCATGCCGCGCAGCTCGCGGGCGCCCTTCTCGTTGGCGGCGATCTGAGCACGCAGGTCGTTGAGGTTCTGCTCGATGTCGCGCACCGGGTAGTCGCCACCCGTGAAGAGCTCGCGCACGGCGTCTTCGCGGAAGGTGCCGGCCTCGACCAGGTGGAAGTTGTCGATGAGCACGCCTTCCTGCTCGATGCGCGTGCTGTCCGGGGGCATGGAGCCCGGGGTGATGCCGCCCACGTCGGCATGGTGGGCGCGGCTCGCGATATAGAAGAGCACGTGCTCGCCGGCGTTGTCGAAAACCGGGGTGATGACGGTGATGTCCGGCAGGTGGGTGCCGCCGTTGTAAGGGTCGTTGAGCATGAATACGTCGCCGGGGCGCATGCTGGCGTGCCGGCGTTCGACCACGGCGCGAACGCTTTCGCCCATGGACCCCAGGTGCACGGGCACGTGGGGCGCGTTGGCGACCAGGTTGGCGTCCGGATCGAAGACCGCGCAGGAGAAGTCCAGCCGCTCCTTGATGTTGGCGGAGTAGGCGGTCTTGCGCAGGGTCACGCCCATCTGCTCGGCGACGGACATGAACAGGTTGTTGAACACCTCCAGCATGACCGGGTCCACGTCCGTGCCCGCGGCCAGTCGTTGGGGGCGCGCTTCCACGCGTTGCATGACCAGGTGGTTGCGCGGGGTGAGCTCGGTGGCCCATCCCGGTTCGACCACGACGGTGGAGACCGGGTCGCGGATGATCGCCGGTCCCGAGAGTCGGTCACCCGGCTGGAGGTTGTCTCGATCGTAAACCGGTGTCTCCCGTGCTTCGCCGGCCATGTGGGCGGTCACCCGGGCGAGCTCGGCGGGCTCGCCCGCGGCGCGCGCCGGCAATGTCGGTTCATCGGCGAGGGCACCGCTGTCACCGGTGAGCTCCACTGTGGCGGCGCCGACCACCAGCCGCTTGTGAGGCATCACGAAGCCGAACTGCTGGCGGTGCTCGGCCTCGAAGGCGGCACGCGCCGTATCGGCGGCGTCGAAGTCCACTTCCAGTGCCGTGTCCGTGCCCTCGTACTTGAGGTGCAGCCGCCGGCGCACGTGCACCCGCTCGGGCGGACAACCCTGGGCGGACAGTTCGGCGCGGGCGTCGCTGGTGAGGTCGTCGAGGGTTTCGCCGAGCCGGGTGACGAGCGCGTCGTCCAGCGCTTCATCCACCGGGGTTTCGCGCATGGTGGAGAGCTCGGCGAGGCCCATGCCGTAGGCGGAGAGCACCCCCGCGTGGGGATGGATGAGTACCCGCTCCATGCCCAGGGCGTCGGCGACCAGACAGGCGTGCTGGCCGCCGGCGCCGCCGAAGCAGTTGAGCGTGTAGGCGGTCACGTCGTGTCCGCGCTGAACGGAGATCTCCTTGATGGCATTGGCCATGTTCTCCACGGCAATGCGCAGGAAGCCTTCGGCGACTTCCACGGGGCTGCGTTCGTCGCCGGTGGCCGCACGGATCTCGTCGGTCAGCGCCGTGAAACGCTCGCGCACCACCTCCGGGTCCAGCGGCTGGTCGGCGTCAGGGCCGAATACCCGCGGAAAGAACTCGGGCTGGAGCTTGCCGAGCATGACGTTGCAGTCGGTCACGGTGAGCGGGCCGCCGCGGCGGTAGCAGGCCGGGCCCGGGTTGGCGCCGGCGGAGTCGGGGCCGACGCGGTAGCGGCTGCCGTCGAAGTGGCAGATGGAGCCGCCGCCGGCGGCGACGGTGTGGATCTGCATCATGGGAACGCGCATGCGCACGCCGGCGATGACGGTCTCGAAGCTGCGCTCGAACTCGCCGGCATAGTGGGAGACGTCGGTGGACGTGCCGCCCATGTCGAAGCCGATCACGTGATCGAAGCCCGCCATCTCGGCGGTGCGTACGCAACCGACGATGCCGCCCGCCGGGCCGGAGAGGATGGCATCCTTGCCGGCGAAGAATCGGTGCTCGGTGAGCCCGCCGTCGGATTTCATGAACATCAGCCGGGTGTCGCCGAGCTCCCCGGCAACCTGGTCGGCGTAGCGTCGCAGGATCGGCGAGAGGTAGGCGTCCACCACGGTGGTGTCGCCACGGCCCACCAGGCGCATGAGCGGGCTCACCTCGTGGGAGGTGGAGACCTGGGTGAATCCGATCTCGCGGGCGATGGCGGCGAGGCGTGCCTCGTGGTCGGTGTAGCGGTAGCCGTGGACGAGACAGATGGCCACCGCGCGGATGCCATCGTCGTAGGCGGCTTGCAGGGCCTTCCGGGCGGCGGTCTCGTCCAGGGGCGTGAGCACCTTGCCGTCGGCGGCGAGGCGTTCGTCGATCTCGGCGACGCGCTCGTAGAGGACCTCGGGGAGGTCGATGCGCTGGGCGAAGATCTCCGGCCGGGACTGGTAGCCGATCCGCAGGGCGTCCCGGAAGCCGCGGGTGACGGCGAGCAGGGTGCGTTCGCCGTCACGCTCCAGCAGGGCGTTGGTGGCGACGGTGGTGCCCATTTTCACGTGCTCGAGCTGCTCGGCGGGTATGGGCGCGTCGCTCGCCAGCCCCAGCAGCTGGCGGATGCCTTGCAGGGCGGCGTCGCGGTAGCGTTCCGGGTTTTCGGACAGAACCTTGCAGGTGACGGTCTCGCCGTCCGGACGGCGGCCGATCACGTCGGTGAACGTGCCGCCGCGATCGATCCAGAATTGCCACTGGCCGTTGGTCTGGTGCGCTTGGTCATTCATGGCGTATTGCTCGGGTTGAATCTGCGCTTTGGACTCGTCCGCTTTTGAGGGGCAAGCGAGTCCGCGCCGTGGGTATATGCTTGTGGGCCGTGCTGGGAGGCGGTGAGGTGCGAGGGGCCGGGAGACGCTGTGAATACGTCCGTGTACGCTTGGATGCGGCCGTCCCTGGCCGCATACACTCCCGGCCCCTCGCACCTCACCGCCTCCGGCAGGCGCCTAACCGTTGTCCGCGGTGCCTGGGGCAAATTCGGCCATTCGTCGAGGCGCACGCAGTGCGACGCTGCGCCAGGCAAGCTGCGCGCCGAACGATCTTCTCAACGCTTCGTGGCCCTTCGCGGCCTTCATGTCCTCGTGGTTCATCTTCCCGGCCGTTGTCGTCACGTTCGTTACCGTCCCATCTGCTGAGGCAGCCAGGTGGCGAGTTCGGGGAAAACCGTGATGATCACCACCGCCAGGAGCAGCACCAGGAAGAACGGCAGTGAGGCCGCGGCGATGCGGAAGATGTTCTTGCCGGTCAGTCCTTGCAGGACGAAGAGGTTGAAGCCCACCGGTGGCGTGATCTGCGACATCTCCACCACGATCACCAGGAAGATGCCGAACCACAGCGGGTCGATGCCCGCCGCCTGGACCATGGGCAGGATCACCGACGTGGTGAGCACCACCACGGAGATGCCGTCCAGGAAGCAGCCGAGCACCACGAAGAACACCGTCAGCGCGGCGAGCAGGGCGGCCGGCGACAGGTTCATGGCGGCGATCCACGCGGCGAGCTCCCGGGGGATGCCGGTGTAGCCCATGGCCGTGGTGAGAAAGGCTGCGCCGGCGAGGATGAACACGATCATGCAGGCGGTGCGGGTGGCGCCCATGAGGCCGTCGCGGAAACTCTCCCAGGTGAGCCCGCCGGTGAGCCCGGAGAGGATCAGAGCCCCGGCAACCCCGATGGCCGCCGCTTCCGTGGGCGTTGCCACCCCTGCGTATATCGAGCCGATCACGCCGGCGATGAGCAGGATCACCGGGATGAGCCGTGCCGAGGCGCGCAGACGCTGCATGAACGGCATGGCGGGATCCGCGGGCGGGGTGTGGCGGGGGTTGAGCAGTGACCAGGCGGCGATGTAACCCATGAACATCAGCACCAGCAGCAGGCCGGGCAGGATGCCGGCGACGAACAGCCGCGCGATGGACAGCTCCGCGCTCACGCCGTAGACGATGAGAATGATCGACGGGGGGATGAGCAGGCCGAGGGTACCGGAGCCCGCCAGGGTGCCGATGATCATGCGCTCGTCGTAGCCGCGGCGGCGCAGCTCGGGTATGGACATCCGCCCCACGGTGGCGGCGGTCGCCGCCGACGAGCCGGATACGGCGGCGAACACGCCACAGCCGAGCACGTTGACGTGCAGCAACCGTCCCGGCAGGCGTCGCAACCATGGTGCGAGCCCGGCATACATGTCTTCGGACAGCCGCGAGCGAAACAGGATTTCGCCCATCCATACGAACAGTGGCAGCGGCGCCAGCGACCAGCTCGATACCGAGCCCCAGAGGCTGGTGCCCAGCGCGAGCCCGGTGGGTGCCGAGGAGAAGCCCCACATCGCCACCAGGGCGACGCCGAGAAGGCTGATCGCCACCCACACGCCACTCCCCAGGAGCGCGAAGAGGACGAGAACCAGCAACAATCCGACTTCCATGATCGTCATGGGCGGTCACCCCCCTCGGCGTAGTGGGGCGGCCGTCCGCGGAGCAGGCAGATCAGGTTGTCGGCGAGGCATACCGTGAACACCACCAGCCCCAGGGCGATGCCCGCCTGGGGGATCCACAACGGCACGGCGACGAGGCCCGGCGAGACATCGCCGTACCGCAGCGAGCCGCGTACGAGGTCGATGGTCCACCACGCCGCATAGGCGCTAAGCGCCATGCTCACCACCAGGCACACCAGGTCCAGGGCGCGATGGAGGCGCCGGGGGACGTGGTCGATGAGCACGCGCACGCGGATGTGCCCGCCGTGGTTGAAGGTATAGGCCAGTGCCAGGAAGGCCGAGGCGGCTACGCAGAAGCCGGCGAGCTCGTTGGCCGACGGGACCACCACGCCGAGCAGCCGGCCGCCGGTCTGGGCGAGCACGAGCACGGCGATGGCCGCGAGGCACACGGCGCCGGCTACACCGCTCGCCAGGTAGAGGGTGTCGAGGAAGCGTCGCATGGCGTCTCCTTGGGAGCGCCGGCGGGCGGCGAGGCGCGCCCGCCGGCGTGCAGGGTCACTGGCGGTAGGCCTCGATGATGGCCTCGCCGTCGGCGCCGGTATCGTCGAGCCATTCGTCGGTCATGGTCGTGCCGACTTCGCGCAGGCCGTCCATGAGTGCCTCGGAGGGCTCGAGCACCTGCATGCCGTTTTCCTCGAGAATCGCCTTCTTGGCCTCGGCTTCCTCGCGGCTCATGCGCCAGCCGCGTTCCTCGGCGGTGGCGGCGGCATCGAGCAGCGCCTGCTGCGTGGTGTCGTCCAGGGCGTCGAACGCGCGCTGGCTGACGATCACCATGTTCTTGGGCACCCACGCCTGGATGTCGTAGAAGCGGTCAACGAAGTCCCAGGCCTTGGAGTTGGCCCCGGTGGAGGGTGATGTGATCATCGCCTCGACGATGCCGGTGGAGAACGCCTGCGGAATCTCGGGCACTTCCACCTGGGTCGGCACCATGCCGGCGAGCTCGGCGAGCCGCGAGGTGGTCGCGTTATACGCGCGGAACTTGAGCCCTTTCAGGTCGCCGACATCGGTGACCTCCTCGGACGTGTAAAGCCCCTGCGCCGGCCACGGTACCGCGTAGAGCAGCTTGATGCCGTCCTCGGCGAGGCGTGAGGCGATCGCCTCGCGCGAGGCCTGCCACAGCGCCCGGGCGTCGTCGTAGCCGGTGGCGAGGAAGGGGATGGAATCCACGGCGAAGACCGGGTCCTCGTTGCCGAGCAGGGAGATGAATACCTCGCCCGCCTGAACCTGGCCGGTACGCACTGCGCGCTTGATCTGGGGGTGCTTTACCAGCGAGCCAGCGGGATGGACCGTGATCTCGAGCCCGCCGTCGGTGGCCTCGGCGACGTCCTCGCTGAACTGCTGGATGTTCTGGGTATGGAAGGTGGCATCGGGATAGGGCGTGGCCATGTTCCAGGTGGCAGCGCCGGCGATGCCGGTGACCAGCGCCAGCGCGGCACCGGTGAGCTGGATGACTGAGCGTTTCATGGGTCTCCTCCCCGTGTGCTGTTGTCGTGGCTCAGGTGGTAGTCTGCTCAACAAATACAAAATGTCAACGAATCGTCGATAAAATACATTAAATCATTACCCGTAAAGTTTTTCGTGTCGCATCCCACGAAAGTATAGACACCGACTGTCGCCACTGGACTGTGTACATAGACTCGTGTAAGTGTTTCTCCCTCTTAACTTAAATGGATACAAGAAACACAAAGGGGGGACGGCACAATGGGCGGCCGTTTGTTGCGTTGTTGTGTGCTCATGCTGGCGCTGGCTACCAGTGCAACCGCGGGGGCCGTCTCGGATGGCGTGGTGCGCGTGCTGGTGCTTACGGACCTCAAAGGTGCGTTTTCGGATGTGGTCGGCCAGGGCACCGTTGTGGCCTCGGAACTGGCTGTCGAGGATGTGGGGGAGACGGTCGCCGGTGCGCCGGTGGAGCTCGTGGTGCGCGACTCCGGTGCCGATCCGGAGCAGGCCCTCGCCGCATTCGAGGCCGTGCACGAGAGCACGCCGGTGGATCTGGTCACCGGCCACATGACCGTGCAGGTGGGTCGTCATATCCAGCCGTATGCCGAGAGCGAGGGGGTCGCCATCATCCATACGGGGACCTCGAGCGACAGCCTTACCAATGAGGCCTGCTCGCCGGTGGGCATGCACTGGATTTTCGACATGCATGCCGTTGGCGAAGGCATCGGCTCGATGGTGCGCGGTGGCGCCGATCGCTGGTTCTTCCTGGTCGCCGACTATGTCTACGGCCAGCAGCTGCGTGATCGCGCCGCCGAGGATGTGCTCGCTGCCGGCGGCTCCATCGCCGGCGAGCGCATGGTGGCGTACCCCGTCACCGATCTCATGGAGCCCTTCGCCGATGCGTTCGCGACCAACCCGGACGCCGTGGCGCTTGCGGTGGGCACGGAGGATATCGAGAACGCGATTCGCGCGAGCTATGAGCCGCGTTCGCTGGCCGGGGATGCACGCGGGGATGTGCGGCTGGTGGTCATGGAGCTCTACATCGCCAACCTGCGCCGCCTCGGCCCCTACGTGACCCAGGGGCTGGAGTTCGTCACCAGCTTCTACTGGAATCGCAACGAGGCCACGCGCGCCTGGTCGGAGCGCTTCCGCCGCCTGCAGGGTGCGGTTCCGACCTCGCTGCAGGCAGCCACCTACTCCGCCGTGCGCCACTATCTGGAGGCGGTGGCGGCCGTCGGCGACGACGACACGGCGACTGTACTCGAGGCGATGCGCGAGCGGCCCGTGGATGACGGCGTGTTCGCCACCGACGGCTACGTCCGTGCTGACGGGCAGATGATCCACGACCTCTACCAGGTCACGGTCAAGCCGCCGACGGAGATCACCCGAGCCGCCGATTACCTGCGCATTCAACGAACGCTGCCCGGCGACGAGGTTTTCCTGCCTTTGTCAGAGAGTCGGTGCGAGAGGGTCGCCGGGTACTAATCCGATCACAGGTCATGCCACCTGTCAGCGGCCTGTCGGGTGGCCCGGCTGCCGTTGTTGCGCGCACTCGACGTGAGCCTCACCACGCCTTCGCTCGCGCGCCTTGCCCCCGAACCGCTCTGGCGCTCTGACGCATGACAATACCTCTGAGACGACTAGTAGTAACTATTCGCCGCCTTTGACCTGCCCGTGGGCCCCGCATGGTGGCCCACGGGCAGGTCATACCGTCACGCTCGCTGGTGGGCGTCTGCGTGGACCACGGTCATAGCGACGTGGCCGAGCGTGCGGCCTGGTCGTAGAGTCCGGAAAGCGCGCGCAGCTGCGTGGCGATGCGCTGCAGATCCTCGCTGCGGGCGCCGCCGAGGGCCTCCAGCGCTTCCACCAGGCAGGTTTCGCGGATGGCGCCGTAGCGCTCGCACACCTGCCGGCCCGCCTCGGTAATGGAGTACGCTGCCTCCTTGCCGCGCCGGCCGCCTTCCACCAGCTCCAGGCGCCGCAGCTTCTTCAGCGCGTAGTTCACCAGGTGCGTGTCCTCGATGTTGAGCAGCAGGCAGATGCCGGCGAGCGTCTTTTCGCGCCCGCGGTGGTTGACGTGATGCAGCACCAGGACGTCCAGCGGTGACAGATCCGGCACGCCGGCGGCGGCGGCGCAGTGCACCATCCAGCGCTGGAAAGCGTGACTGGCGATGATCAGTGCGTACTCGAACTGGCTGAGTTCCCCGCCCCGCTCGGACATGAGATGGGCCGAGGAGACGATGGGTTCACGGCTGGGCATGATCGAAGTACTCCATGACCGGTGATCGGGTGTTCCGTCCGGTTCTCGAATGGTTGCAGCGGTGCACGATGGCGGCCGTGCGTTCCCTACAGGATACGGCTATGGCGAGCAGTGACCAACGCCGGTGCCGGTGGGGGCCGGCGGTGGTCCGGCCGTGGCCGTGCGGGGGGGAGAGCCGTGTCCGGGTCGCTCTGGCTGAACGGCTGATGCTTGTGTATAACGTGCGCCCCTAACGAACAACAACCGTAACCGTGAATCGAGAGGGGGCGACTGGATGGCAATCAAGGGCGTGTTCGCCGGCGTGGCGCTGGCAACCGCGGGGCTGGTCAACGCCGGCGGGGCAGTGGCAGCCGTCTCCGACGGCGTCGTGCGCGTGCTCATCATCAGCGACATGAGCGGTGCCTATTCCGACAGCGGCGGGCAGGGCTCGGTCACCGCCGCGGAGATGGCCGCGACGGCTCTCGGTGGCGAGGTCGCCGGCAGCCCCGTGGAAGTGATCACCGCGGACTCGAAGCTCGACCCGGAACATGCCCGCCGGACACTCAAGCGTATTCATGCCGATACCCCGGTGGATCTGGTCACCGGCCACCTGGCTTCGTCGGTGGGCCTGAAGCTGCAGGCATTCGCCGAGGAGCACGATATTGCCATCGTGCACAGCGGGCCATCCAGCACGGCATTCACCAATGAGTCGTGTTCCCCGGTGGCAGTGCAGTGGGGATTCGATACCAACGCCACCGCGACCGCGACGGTGCGTGCCTCCATGCAGGAAGGCGCTCGGCGGTGGTATTTCCTCACCGCCGACGTCCCATTCGGGCATGATCTACAGGCGTCCGCCGCGGCGACGGTCGAGGACATGGGAGGCACCGTGGTGGGGCAAACACTGTTGCAGCAGCCCGTCGCCGACGCGCTCCCGGCGCTCGGGGCGGCGCTGGAGGCGGAGCCGGAGGTCATCGGCCTCGCCATGGGCGGCAGCGATCTGCACACGGCAATCCGCGGCGCCTACGAGGCGGGCGTGCAGCAGGCCGGCGTGACGCCGGTGGCGCTGGAGTTCTACATCAACGATATCCGCCGCCTGGGCCTATACGTCACCGCCGGGCTGCGTTATGCGACCAGCTTCTACTGGGATCGCAACGAGGCCACCCGGACGTGGTCGCAGCACTTTCAACGACTCCAGGGGGCAATGCCCACAATGCCACAGGCCGGCGTGTATTCCGCCACGCGACACTATCTGGAAACCGTGGACGCCATTGGCGAGGACAGCGCCGCAACGGTGGTCCCGGCCATGGGCGAGCGCCCGGTGGACGACGGGGTTTTCGCCAACGATGCGCATATCCGCGAAGACGGACGGATGGTGCACGACATGATGCTCGTGGAGGTCAAGAGCGCCCTCGACAGTCGTGGCGCCTGGAATTACCTCGACGTGCTGACCACCATCCCCGGCGAGCAGGCGTTCCGGCCGATGACCGAGGGCCGTTGTCCCGGCGTTCACTGAGTGGTGTCGCCACTGCCGTTGCCATGGCCGGCCCGGGCGCGGTCGCCACAGCGCCCGAGGGGCTCCGGCGCGTGGCAATACCCGCGCTCGGGTTACTAATCTTCTCAGAGGTATTGTCATGCGTCAGCCGGACTGTGCGCCGATGGGGCAAGGCGCGAGGCGCGCGGTGTAGCCGGGCTACATGAGCGGCGAGCAACGCAGACCCCATCGGCGCACAGTCCGGCCCGAAGGCAGCGCCACAGCGGCCCGGTGGCGGCGTTGCGCTCGCTTGACGTGACCCGGCCACGCCGGCGCGAGCGCGCCTTGCCCCCGAACCGCTCTGGCGCTCTGACACATGACAATACCTCTGAGAAGATTAGTAATATTGTCATCGGTCGCACAACAACCATAACGACCTGCACAAGGAGGGGCCATGGACGTGAACAGGCTTCGCGCACTGGCTGCGGGCATCTGCCTGCTATTGCCGCTGTCCGCAACGGGCACTGTATCCGACGACGTCGTGCGTGTCGGTGTCATTACCGATCTCCACGGGATCTACTCGGACTGGGGCGGACCGGGCATCGTCACCGCCGCAGAGATGGCCGTCGAGGATGTCGGTGGCGCGGTTGGCGGCAATCCCGTAGAGATCGTCGTGCGTGACGACGATCTGGACCCGGAACGGGCCGTTGCCGCAGCAGAGAAACTGCACCGGGACGAACCCCTGGACATGATCATCGGCCCGGTGGGCTCGGAGGTGGCGATCGCGCTGCAACAGTGGGCAGCGGAACGGGATATCGTCACGCTCACCAGCGGGGCGGCGTCCACCGCGCTCACCGGCGACGCCTGTACACGGACCGGCATCCACTGGAGTTACGACACGCGCGCACTCGCGGCGGGCAATATTGCGCCGCGCGTTACGGCCGGTGCCGACCGCTGGTATTTCGTTACCGCCGACAATGCCTTTGGCCACATCCTCGAGCGGCAGGTCTCCGCGGCGGTGGAGCACCACGGTGGTGAGGTGCTGGGGAACGTGCTCGCTCCCCACGAGAGTCGCAACTTCGCCCCCGAGATTCAGGAAGCGATGGCCTCCGGAGCCAACGTGGTGGCGTTCGCCAATGCGGGCGAGGATGCCCAGCGCGCGATCCGGCAGGCCTATGAGCTGGGCATGGCGCAGAACGGCCAGCAGATGGTGGGGCTGCTGTTGTTCCTCACGGATATTCGCAGTCTCGGCATCTATCTCACCGAGGGGTTGCGATTCACCACCGCCTTCTACTGGAACCGCAACGCGGCGAGCCGCGAGTGGTCGCGGCGCTTTTTCGACCGCACCGGCACCATGCCCACCATGGCGCAGGCGGGGACGTACTCGGCGGTTCGCCATTATCTGGATGCGGTGGCGGCGCTGGCTGACGATGCGGGCACCGCCGTGGTCGAGCGCATGAAGGCGACGCCGGTGAACGACTTTTTCGCCCGCGATGGCCACATTCGCGCCGACGGCCGCATGGTGCACGATATGTACCGGGTGGAGGTGAAGGCCCCGGACGAGGCCGAAGGCGCCTGGGACTACCTGCGCGTGGTGCGCACGATTCCGGGGGAAGAAGCTTTCGGGGCGCCCGGCAGCGGATGTGCTGAATAGGCCAGAGGCGTGCCTACCGCCGCGGCGCTTGCCGGTGCAGGGGGAGTCCCTGCCAGCCGCTCCGAGATGGTTGCGCCGTGGTAGCGCTGCCGCCGCAAATCCGCCGGTGTCCCACGGGCACCGCCCGCATCGGGCGGTGCCCGTGGGCCCGGTTGCTCAGGCCGTGGCGGCTTCCTCCTGCGGTGCCTTGCTGAAGGTGAGCTCGTCGCCGGAGACGTCCACGCGAATCAGATCGCCGGGTTCGTAGGTGCCGCTCAGGATGGCCTGGGCCAGCGGGTTCTCCACACGCTGCTGGATGATCCGCTTCAGCGGTCGGGCACCGTAGACCGGGTCGAAGCCCGCTTCGCCGAGCTTGTCCAGCGCGGCGTCGGAGAGCACGAGCGCCAGATCCCGCTCCTTGAGCCGCTGATTCAGATAGGCGGTCTGGATCTCGGTGATGTGGCGGATGTGCTCTCGGCCGAGGCCATGGAAGACCACCACGTCGTCGATGCGGTTGACGAACTCCGGGCGGAAGTGGTGCGTGACCTCATCCATGACCGCATTCTTCATCTCCTCGTAGCTGGAGCCCGCCTTCTCCTGGATGAGGTGCGAGCCCAGGTTCGAGGTCATCACGATCACGGTGTTGCGGAAGTCCACCGTGCGCCCGTGGCTGTCGGTGAGACGGCCGTCATCGAGCACCTGCAGCAGGATGTTGAACACGTCCGGATGCGCCTTCTCCACCTCGTCGAGCAGGATCACGGAGTAGGGTTTGCGGCGCACGTGCTCGGTGAGATAGCCGCCTTCTTCGTAGCCCACGTACCCCGGCGGTGCGCCCACCAGGCGGGCGACGGCATGGCGCTCCATGAACTCGGACATGTCGATGCGGATCATCGCCTCCTCGGTATCGAAGAGGAACGCCGCGAGCGCCTTGCACAGTTCCGTCTTGCCCACGCCCGTCGGGCCGAGGAAGAGGAACGAGCCGTTGGGGCGGTTGGGGTCGGAGAGGCCCGCGCGGGCACGGCGGATGGCGTTGGAGACCGCGCTGACCGCGGCATCCTGGCCGATGACCCGGCTGCGCAGGGCTTCTTCCATACGCAGGAGCTTGTCCTTCTCGCCCTCGAGCATCTTGGAGACCGGGATGCCGGTCCATTTCGAGACCACCTCGGCGATCTCCTCGTCGGTGACCTCCGTGCGCAGCAGCCGCATCTCCTGCATCTCGGCCTGGGACGCCATATCGAGCTGGCGCTCCAGCTCGGGGATGCGCCCGTACTGGAGCTCGGACATGCGTCCGAGGTCGCCGGCCCGGCGAGCGGTATCGAGCTCCTGACGGGCCTGCTCCAGGGCTTCCTTGATGCTCTGCGTCCCCTCGACCGCCGCCTTCTCGCTGTTCCAGACCTCCTCGAGCTCGCCGTAGCGCTGCTCGACCTCGGCGAGCTCCTCGTCGAGGGTCGCCAGGCGTTTCTTCGAGGCCTCGTCGGATTCCTTGGTGAGCGCCTCGCGTTCGATCTTCAGCTGGATGCGGCGGCGGTCGAGGCGGTCCATTTCCTCGGGCTTGGAGTCGATCTCGATGCGGATGCGGCTCGCCGCCTCGTCGATGAGGTCGATGGCCTTGTCCGGCAGGTGCCGGTCGGTGATGTAACGGTGCGAGAGCGTGGCCGCGGCGACGATCGCCGGGTCGGTGATCTCCACGCCGTGATGCACCTCGTAGCGTTCCTTCAAGCCGCGCAGAATGGCGACGGTGTCCTCGACGCTCGGTTCGTCCACCAGCACCTTCTGGAAGCGCCGCTCCAGCGCGGCGTCCTTCTCGATGTTCTGCCGGTACTCGTCCAGCGTGGTGGCACCGATGCAGTGCAGCTCACCCCGGGCCAGGGCCGGTTTCAGCATGTTGCCCGCATCCATGGAGCCCTCGGCCTTGCCGGCCCCGACGATGGTGTGAATCTCGTCGATGAACAGGATGATGCGGCCTTCCTGCTTGGCGAGATCCTTGAGCACGGCCTTCAGCCGCTCCTCGAACTCGCCGCGGTACTTCGCGCCGGCCACCAGCGCGCCCATGTCGAGCGACAGCAGGCGGCGGTCCTTGAGCGCGTCGGGCACCTCGCCATTGACGATGCGCTGGGCGAGACCCTCGACGATGGCGGTTTTGCCGACGCCGGGCTCGCCGATGAGCACCGGGTTGTTCTTGGTGCGGCGCTGGAGCACCTGCACCGTGCGCCGGATCTCGTCGTCGCGGCCGACGACCGGGTCCACCTTGCCCTGCTCGGCGCGCTCGGTGAGATCGATGGTGTATTTGTCCAGTGCCTGGCGCTGGTCCTCGGCGTTGGGGTCAGAGACGTTCTCGCCCCCGCGTACCTCCTCGATGGCGCGTTCCAGCGCCGCCTTGTCGGCGCCGGCGCGCTTGAGAATGGTTGCCGCTCTCGCCTTGTCGTCGCTGGCCAGTGCCAGCACGAACAACTCGCTGGAGACGTACTGGTCCTTGCGCTTCTGGGCGAGCTTGTCGGTGACGTTGAGCAGACGCCCCAGATCGTTGGCGATCTGCACGTCGCCGGCGGCGCCTTCCACTTGCGCGATGTGATCGAGGGCTTCGCCGAGCTGTGAGCGCAGGTAGTTGACGTTCACCCCCGCGTGCTGCAGGAGCTGACGTACGCCACCGCCTTCCTGGTCGAGCATGGCCACCAGCAGGTGCTCGGGCTCGATGAACTGGTGGTCGCGCCCCACCGCCAGTGACTGCGCCTCGGCCAGCGCGGCCTGGAATTTCGTCGTGAGCTTGTCCATTCGCATGAGCGGTAGACCTCGTCGGAAAAGTCGAATGCGTATCTGGGGGTGAAGATGGGGGATTGGGGCGGGGATTCCAACTCGCGCGAGTGAGTTGCAAGTTCCGAGTAGCAAGTTCAAAGGGGGAGGGTCGTGCCGTACGCCCCACGGCTCGCATGGATACATGGTGCCTGCGGCATCGAACTTTCCTCTTGAGACTCTTATCTAACATCCCTTACTAGCCGGGACCGAGCCATCGTGACGCAACCGCACGGTCTGACGTATGGCCCTCGGCCGTGATGGATCATGCCGGCCGCGGCGCACTTCGCATCGACCGCCCGCTGCGGTTGGCGAGCGCGCCAGTAGTTGACCTACATCGCGCCTGGAATGTCGGCCAGCGCTTCGCGCTCGCCAACCTACGACGATGCTGCCTCGTTAGCGACGCGACATCGCGCCGCCGGACGGCGGGGCGGAGGCTTTCAACTTTGAACTTTCACCTTGATTCTCGCGACTCGCGCGTGAGTCGCGTCCACGCCCACGGCGGCGCGCCGTCGCCGAAGCGCTCGAGCAGAAAGTCGATGAACGCGCGCACCTTGGCGGGGACGTGGCGCGTGTAGGGGTAGACGGCGTGGATGGCGAGCTCGGGGCCGCGGTGGTCGGGGAACAGGCGCACCAGCTCGCCGGCGCGCACGGCACGGTAGGCGATGAAATCCGGTGTGACGATGATGCCCACGCCTGCGCGTGCCGCGTCCACCAGCATCTCGCCGTTGTTGATCCGCACGCGGCCGGTGACCGGCACGCGGTGGACGGTGCCGTCCGGCGCCGTGAGCTGCCATTCCCGTGGTGGCCGGGCGTACGCGTAGATCAGGCCGTGGTGCGTTGCCAGTTCCCGGGGATGATCCGGACGGCCATGGCGGTCGAGGTAGTCGGGCGAGGCGCAGACCCAGCTCTCGCAAGGCGCGATGCGCCGGGCGATGAGGCTGGAGTCCTCGAGCGCGCTGATGCGTATGGAGAGGTCGTAGCCCTCCTCGACCAGGTCCACGAAGCGGTCGCCCAGGGTCACGTCCACGCTGAGCTCGGGGTAGCGCGCGAGGAATTCAGGCAGCGCCGGTGAAAGGTGTCCCAGCGCGAACGAGACGGGGACGTTGATGCACAACCGCCCGCGGGGGCGCGCCTGGAGATCGCCCACGGTGCGCTCGGCGTCGGCGAGATCCTCGATAATGCGGCTCGCGCGCTCGTAGAAGCGAATCCCCGGTTCGGTCAGGTGCAGTTGCCGGGTGCTCCGGTTGAACAGGCGCACCCCCAGGTGCCGCTCCAGGGCCTGGATCTGCTTGCTCACCACGGATTTCGACACGGCGAGCCGCTCCGCGGCAACGGTGAAGCTGCCCTCGTCGGCAACGCGGATGAAGGCCTGCATGGCTGCCAGCCGGTCCATGAACGATACCTCCGCGTGGTTTGTTTCTAATATTGCAACAGTATGTTCGCTTTCGCCGGGATTGTCTCTGTCAGTGATTTCTCTAGGCTCGGTACTCGGCATTCGAACCACTAGGGAGGAAACAGCGATGACCCGTGTATTGGTGCTTTACTACAGCATGTACAGCCACATCGAACGCCTGGCCGAAGAAGTCGCCACCGGTGCCCGCGAGGCGGGCGATGTCGAGGTCGTGGTCAAGCGCGTGCCGGAGACCATGCCGGAAGAGGCCGCCCGTGCGGCTGGCGCGAGCTACGACCGTACGGTACCCGAGGCGACCCCGGCGGAGCTCGCCGACTATGACGCAGTGATCTTCGGCACGCCCACCCGGTTCGGGAACATGGCCGGGCAGATGCGTACGTTCCTGGACCAGACCGGCGGCCTCTGGGCGAGCGGAGCGCTGGTGGGCAAGGTCGCGAGCGTGTTCACCTCCACCGGTACCGGTGCGGGCAACGAGAGCACGATCCTGAGCACGTGGCCGACGCTGGCGCACCACGGCATGGTGATCGTGGGGCTTCCGTACGCCAAGGGACAGGAGCTTTTCGACATCAGCGAGACCCGCGGCGGCTCGCCGTACGGGGCAGCCACCCTCGCCGGCGGCGACGGTAGCCGGCAGCCGAGTGACAAGGAGCTATCCCTGGCCCGCGCCCAGGGCCGGCATGTCACCGAGATCGCGGCGAAGCTCGCCGGGTGATCCGTGACGGCGCAGCGCCTGGTTCGCCCTGCGGGGCGGTGTCAGGCCGTAGGTCGGGAACCGCCGTCAGGCGGTACCCGACATGGATCGGGGGAACCGGCAGAGGTCGGCGGCAGGGTGCGCCCGGCCTCTGCGAATTGCTCTGCATGTGGGACAGCGTGATACGCGGGGAAGAACACAAAGCGCACGAAAGGGCGACAAAGCGTGCAAAGGGCGTCAAACGCCGTTTCGTCCTCGTGAGCCTGTTACTAATCCGATCACAGGTAATGCCACATGTCAGCGAGCCTGTCGGGCGTTCTCGCAAGGCGAAGCGCTACATGAGCGACGAGCAACGCCGCGAGAGCGCCCGACAGGCTCGCCCGAAGGGAGCGCTTGTGCGGCCCGGCTGCGGCGTTGCGCTCACTCGACGTGAGCCTTGCCACGCCTTCGCTCGCGCGCCTGGCAGCCGAATCGCACAAGCGCTCTGACACGTGGCATTACCTGTGATCGGATTAGTAGTTCCCGATGTCGCCCCGGTACGGTCAGAACTCGTAGCTCACCGTCGCACGCACGGTGCGTTCCGAGCCGAAGTAGCAGTAGTTGAGATCGAAGCACGAGGCCACGTAGTCGCGGTCGAAGAGGTTGTTGATATTCAGCCGCGCCGTCAGCCCGGGCATGCCGGCCGCCGCGAAGTCATAGCTGGCGCCGAAGTCCACGATGGCGTAATCCGGCACCTTGCGTGTGTTCTCCGGGTCCGCCCAGAGATCCGCGGTGTAGACCGCTCCGAGGCCGAGCTGGAGGCCGCGCAGGGTCTCGCCCGCGAAGCGGTAAGTGCCCCATACGGAAGCGCGGTGTCGGGGGGCCTGGTTGGCCTCGTTGCCCTGGGTGCCGTCGTCTGCACGCTCGTAGGAGACGTCGTTGTACGTATAGCTCGCGCGGACATCGAATTGCTCGGTAAGCCGGGTACGCGCCTCGAGCTCGACGCCCTGGGAGCGGATCTCGCCCACCGAGCGGTAGAAGGTCTCGTTGGGTTTCTTGGTGGCGACGTTCTCCAGGTCGATCCGGAACAGCGCCACGGAGAACTGATCCGACGGCCCGCGGGGCTGCACTTTCACGCCTGCTTCGTATTGGGTGCCCCGGGTCGGTGCGAGCAGATCGCCGTTCTCGTCTGTCTGGCTGTTGGGCCGGAACGACTCGGAGTAGCTGAGATACGGCGAGATGCCGCCGTCGAAGCGGTACAGCGCCCCGGCGCGGCCACTGAACTCGCTGGCGTCGGCGCCGGGCCCTTCGCCGGTGTCGGGGTCGACATTGGCGATCTCCACCCAGTCGTAGCGCCCGCCCAGGGAGAAATGCCAGCGGCCGGCGGCGAGCTGGTCCTGGAGGTAGACGCCGGTCTGCTCCAGGCTGCGGTCCTGCTTCGCGGAGGTGGTGATGGTGAGGGGGGCGGCGCCGTACTCCGGGTCGAAAGCGTCGATGGGCGGGAACGAGCCGGACTCCCAGGTCACGTCCGCACTGCGGTCCTGGTAGTCCAGACCGGCGAGCACGCGGTGATCGAGGGCGGCGGTGGCGAAGTCGAGCTGGAGCTGGTTGTCGATGGTGAAAGCGTCGAGCTCCTCGTCGGCGCCGGAGAAGTAGCGATTGAGCTCGGTCTCCGAGGCCCAGCCGTAGGCGTAGACCTGTTCCAGGTCCACGTCGGCGCGCACGTAGCGGGCATTCTGGCGGAACGAGAGGGTATCGCTGAAGGCGTGCTCGAGCTCGTAGCCGAACATGTTCTGTTTGCGCTGGAATTCCTCGAACGCCGGCTCGCCTTCGAAGAAGTGGCGGGAGATCGTGCGCCCGTTGCGCGGAAACAGGGTGCCCTCCGCCGGCAGGCCGCTGTGGGAGCCGCCCTCCGGGTCGTTCTGCAGGTATGCGCGCAGGGTCAGCCGTGTGTCCGTACCCAGATCCAGGGCGAGGGAGGGTGCCAGGGCGTAGCGCTCTTCCTCGAGGTGATCGAACTGCGTATCGGCACTGCGGGCGAGCCCCGTGAGACGAAACGCCGCCGTGTCGGAATTGCCCACCGGGCCGGTGACATCGAACCCGAGCCCGCGGGCATTCTGGTTGCCCACGCTCGCCTGTACCTGTCGGTATGGCGTGAACAACGGCTGTTTGCTGGTGAGCGCGACGATACCGCCGGGGGAGGCGCGACCGTAGAGCACGGACACCGGGCCTTTGACCACTTCGATGCGCTCGAGGAAGTAGGGGTCCACCTGCAGCGACGTGAACGTGCCGGCATCGCCGAGGAGCTTCAGCCCGTCGAGGAACGTATTGTCGATGCTGCCGCCGGAGAAGCCGCGGAGCACCAGGTAATCGTAGCGATTGGAGGCGCCGATCTGGTTGGCGAACACGCCCGGGGTGTAGCGCGTGGCGCGTTGCACCGTCTCCGAGCCCTGCTCGGTAACCTGCTCGCTGGTGATCACCGATACCGACTGCGGCGTTTCCAGGTACGGCGTTTGCGTCTTCGTGGCCGCCACCTGGTCGGTGATGTCCAGTGCGTCGAGCATCAATGGGGCATCGCCACCGGTGTCGGCGTCCGCCGCGGCCGCCCAGAGCGGGGTCATGGTGAGGGCCGCGGCGCAGAGTGCGGGCCCGACTGGCGTTGTTCTCATGTGTCCTCCTTGTGGCCGTCCCCGGGTCGGGAGGGCGGGGCAGAAGGCGGGGAAAGCTAACAGGTAAATTTGTGCAAATGCAAACGGTTTTTATTACGACTCGTATGAGGAGGTTGTCATGGGGTTGCTGATTGACGGTGTCTGGCACGATCAGTGGTACGACACCAAGCGCACCGGCGGACGTTTCGAACGCCCGGCGACGAAGTTCCACGACTGGATCGAGGCCGACCCGCGAGCGCGCTTCCCCGCGGAACCCGGCCGCTATCACCTCTATGCGTCCCTCGCGTGCCCGTGGGCACACCGGGCGTTGATCTTCCGGAAGCTCAAGGGTCTGGAAGATGTGATCAGCGTCTCCGTGGTGCATCCGTACATGGGCTCGCAGGGATGGCAGTTCGGCGAATATCCGGGTGCCACCCCGGACCACGTCAACGGCCACGACTACCTGCATCAGGTCTATACGCAGGCGCGAAGCGATTACACCGGCCGCGTCACCGTGCCCGTGCTCTGGGACAAGCACACGGGGACGATCGTCAACAACGAGTCCGCGGAGCTGATCCGTATGCTGAACTCGGCGTTCGACGCCTGGGGCGATGCCTCACTGGATTTCTATCCCGAGGCGTTGCGCGGTGAGATCGACGAGATCAATGCCTTCGTCTACGACCGCGTGAACAACGGCGTCTACAAGGCCGGTTTCGCCACGAGTCAGCAGGCGTACGAGGATGCAGTGGACCGGCTGTTCGAGGCCCTCGACGAGCTGGAGGACCGTCTCGGGCGACAGCGCTATCTCGTCGGGCAGCGTCTGACGGAGGCGGACTGGCGGCTTTTCACCACGCTGCTGCGCTTCGACCCGGTGTATGTGGGTCATTTCAAGTGCAATCGGCGGCGGTTGGTGGACTATCCGAACCTGTGGGCCTATATCCGCGAGCTCTACCAGGTGCCCGGTGTCGCCGATACCGTGAATCTGGATCACATCAAGCGTCACTACTACACCAGTCACCCGAGCATTAATCCCACGGGCATCATCCCCGTCGGGCCGGAGCTGGACTTGAGCGAGCCCCACGGCCGCGGGGCGTGATATCGTGACAGCCTTTACCCACGCATCGAGACAATGAGCGAGCGAAATACCAACAGCGCGGGCGCGGTACACGTCGGTGCCGCGCGTCTTCCCACGAAATGGGGCGAGTTCGTCATCCACGGCTTCGAGGAGCCCGGCGGTGGCCGTGAGCACGTCGCCCTGGTGATGGGCGATGTGGACGACGGCGCTCCCGTGCTCGCACGGGTGCATTCCGAGTGCCTGACCGGGGATGCGCTGTTCAGCCAGCGCTGCGATTGTGGCCCGCAGCTCGAGGCCGCGCTGGAGCGAATCGGCCGTGCCGGCCGTGGTGTTATCGTCTACCTGCGCCAGGAAGGCCGGGGGATCGGTCTGCTCAACAAGATCCGGGCCTACGCGGTACAGGACCGCGAGGGCGCGGACACGGTGGAGGCGAACGAGGCGCTGGGGTTCGCGGCGGATGCACGGGACTACACCATCGCCGCGGACATGCTGCGCTACCTCGGCGTGGGCGCGGTGCGGCTGCTCACCAACAACCCGCAGAAGGTCGAGGGGCTGGCGCGGGCGGGTGTCGAGGTGGCCGAGCGCGTGACGTTACAGGCCGGGCGTAATCCCCACAATCACGCGTATCTGGAAACCAAGGCCGCGAAGTTCGGCCACCTCTTCGACGACTGACCCCGCCCGGCAACAGGGCTAAGTGGGTACCCGGTAACTGGATTCGTCGAGCAGGTCCACGCCGCAGGGCAGTGCCTCGATCCAGTCGAGGAAGCGGTTGATCATCTCGCGGCCGTAGAACGGGCGCCCGTGCTGGGGTATGAGATAGTCGATGTCGAGTCCCCGCACCATCGCCGCCCACAAGCGGCAGGCCCGGTTGGCGACCATGTAGCGCCGATGGAAACCGCGCATGCTCGGGATGTGGGCATCGAAATCGGTGACCGGCTCGCCGGCGTCCCCATCCACCAGCGAGGCGCCCATGTCCCCCGAGAAGAGAATGCGCGCGGTGGGGTCGTAGAACTGGAAGTTGCCCACCGAATGCAGGAAGTGCGCCGGCAGGACTTTGATCGTGGATGCCCCGAGCGTGATCGAGCCGCCCTCGTCGGGCAGGCCGATGATCCGCTCGGCGAGTTTCGCGCTCTGGTAGCCGGGTACGAGATGGGGCAGAAACCGGGACCACAGCCGGGAGCACACGACACGGCAGTCCGTATACATCAGCCAGCGGTCCAGCGAGGCGATGATGTCCGGGTCCTGGTGCGAGGCGAGCACGTAGTCCAGCTCCTTGAGCCGTATGCGTCGGCCGACGTCGAGCGACAGTGGCGTGTAGGTGAGATCCCCGCCGGGGTCCACCAATGCGGCATCGTCACCGTCGAGAATCAGGAACTGGTTCGCCTGGATGCCGTGCTCGCCGGTCACCAGGCTCGAGAACGCGTAGCAGGCGTGCCGGCCGTCATTGTAGAGCTCTGTTGCCATCGCCGATTACTCATTCCTTGATGTGACTGGATCCGCCTGCCGCCCGGGGGCAGCAGTGTCCCGGAGCGGGCATGCGTCGTGCTTCCGGGGGCCGATCACGCCACTGCGACGCAGCCGCGTGCGGCGATACGGTAAGGGACACTAACGAATCGCCGGGAACGCTGATTGATCCAGATCAATCGCACCGGGCCTGTCGAGGATGAGTGTGGCGGTGGCGATGGCGCACACACCGAACGGCAGGTAGCCGGCGTAGCCGAGCAACGGCATCTCGAAGACGTGTAACGCGCCCACGTACGGGATCTCATAGGTCCAGCGCGCGAGGCTCGCCGTGTTCCACAGTTCCCAGAACACGCCGCAGACGAGCCCGGCCAGGGCAGCCAGCTCGAGCTCGCGCCAGTCTCCCCGTGCCAGCCCGTCGAGCAGACGGTGTTCGCCGCCGAAGCGCTGAACGGCGACGAGAATGGCCGTTGGCGCGAGCCAGACCACGGGGAAGAGCACCGCCGGGGCCAGTGGCAATGCCATCAGCGCTGCGATGCCCCCGGCGAGAGCCGCCACGGCCGCGCCGCGCGAAGCGGCGGGGCCAATCCGCGGGCATGGCTGGAAGGCGCGGCGCAGGCGAGTGGTCGCCAGGAGATCGCGGGTCGAGACCACGGCGGGGATGACGGTGGCGAAGGGTAGCGTCGAGACGAGGAAGTACCCCCATCCGGACAGCCCGCTGCCGCTGTACTGCCAGTTGCCGGCGAACTGGTTGAGGTACTCGAACAGCCACCAGAACGCCGCGCTCGCCGGGAAGAGTGCGAGCAGCCGCCACGGGTGCTCGGTGAGCAGGCAGCGTCCGGCGCGGTGCCGGGTGAGCCCTTGCATGACCACGACGTAGCCCAGCCACAGCGCGGTGAAGCTGTGCTCGCGCACGGTCGTCGCCACCGGCAGAAGCCCCCATGCCGACGCCCAGCTACCGACGAGCAGCACTGCCCCGGCCCAGCCCCAGTACGGCAGCCCCCAGCCCCTGGTGCGCCAGCCGTCGCGGTGCATGCGTGCAATCCACCACGTCAGCGGTGTGATCGCGACCAGCACCACCGCCAGTGCGAACGCGAACGCCCATGGATTCAGGTCCGGATGATCGATTGTCGGTGGCTGCGGCGGCCAGTGCAGGGTTTCGCCGATCGGCCGGTCGCCGAGTGCGAGACCCGCGAGCGGAGCGAGCGCGATCAGCGCCGTAGCGATCAGCGCCTGAGTGCCGCGACCATTTATCACGTTATGTTGATCTGTCATATGTCATCCGTGAATATACGCTCTTCGGACCGCGAGGGTGATATGGATACGCGAACCATCTGTCTGGGCGTTCTCGCCGGCGGCGAAGCCACCGGTTACGAGATCCGCAAATGCGTCTCCGAGTGCTTCGGCTATTTTCTCGACATCAGCCACGGGGCGATCTATCCCGCGCTCGCCTCGCTTCACGACGAAGGCCTGGTCGAGTGCACCGAGGTGCGCCAGAACGGACGTCCGGACAAGAAGGTCTATCGTCTCACCGAGGCCGGCGAGAACGCGCTGGAAGCCGGCTTGATGCGCTCCCCGGGGCGTCACCGCGTGCGTTCCGAATTCATCGGGTTGCTGCATTTCGCCAGCCGGCTGCCCCCGGAGCGCCTGGGGGCCCTGCTCGACGAGCGCGACGCCGACTTCGCGGCCATGCTGGCCTATGCGCGCTCCTGCGGCGACGACGAACACTTGCATGCCGGCGAACGCTTTGCCGCTGGGCTCGGGGAGGCAATGCTCACGGCGGGGCTCGATTACCTGCGCCGCGAGCGGCCCCGGCTGGAGCGCGAACACACGCGGGAATATCTGCAGACCAAGGAAGAGGCGGCACATGAGAGATAAGTCCTGGTTGCTGGCGGCGCTCGTGGCTGCCGCGTTGGTGTTGTGGATGGTGAGCGGCTACGTGGTGCGCGGTGGTGAACGCGCTCGCACGGAGCCGGACGTCGAAGAAGCACCGGACGCGCCGGTGACCACCGTGCAGGTCCGTGAGCAGCGCGCAGAGGCGGTGACGCGGCGTCTGGAGCTTCAGGGGCAGGCGCTGCCCGAGCGTGTGGTGACCATACGCGCCGAAGTGACTGGCCGGGTGCGGGCGGTGCCGGTCGCCAAGGGTGGACGGGTGGAAGCCGGGACGGTCATTGCCGAGTTGGCCCAGAACGACCGCCAGGCCCGGCTGCAGGAGGCCCAGGCACTGGTGAAACAGCGTCAGGCCGAGGCCGAGGCCGCGCGCAAGCTTGCCGACAGTGGTTATCAGTCCGATACCCGGGTCCGCGCCGCCGACGCCGCCCTGGAAGCGGCGCGGGCACGGCTCGCGACGATCCGCGAGGAGATCGACCAGACCCGGATCACCTCGGCGTTCGCCGGCGTGCTCGACGAACGACATGTCGAGGAAGGCGACTATCTTGCTCCGGGTGATCCGGTGGGCCGGATCGTGGATCTGGACCCGTTGCGGATCGCGGTGAACGTCTCCCAGCAGGACATCGACAGCGTCACAGAGGGCGTGCAGGCACAGGCACGCTTCGCCACCGGCGAGCAGCGCGAGGCGACGGTGCGGTATATCGCTTCCGAGGCCACCGAGCAGACGCGTACCTTCCGCGTGGAGCTGGAAGTGGCCAACGCCGACGTGCGCATTCCCGCCGGGGTGAGCGTCACCGTGCGCATCCCCATCGAGACGGTGCGAGCCCACTTTCTCTCGCCGGCGTTGCTCGCCCTCAACGACGAAGGGGCACTGGGCGTGAAGACAGTCGCCGGCGACGGGCGTGTTGCTTTCCATCCGGTGGAGGTGGTGCGCGCCGAGCTCGACGGCGTGTGGGTCACCGGCCTGCCGGAGGCGGTAAGGCTCATTACCGTGGGGCACGGATTCGTCCGCCACGGCGAGCCGGTCAAGGCGGTGACTGCCGGGGAATCGCCGCTGGACCTCAATGGACACGCCGGGCGTGACGCGCTCGCGCTCGCGCTCGAGCGGGGCTGAGCACGATGCGCCGATTGATCGACGCGGCATTCGGCCGCAGCCGCACCGTGATGCTGCTGCTCGTCATCATCATGGTGATGGGCTGGGGCGCTTATCGCAGCATTCCCAAGGAGGCGGAGCCGGACGTTGCGATTCCCATCATTTACGTCTCCGCCGCCCATGAAGGCATATCCCCCGAGGATGCGGAGAGGCTGCTGGCACGCCCCCTCGAGAAGGAGTTGCAGTCCATCGAGGGCGTCAAGGAGATGCGCACTACCGCCGCCCAGGGGTATACGGCCATCGTCATGGAGTTCGAGGCGGGCTTCGATGCCGAGGAGGCCCTGGCGGACGTGCGCGAGCAGGTGGATATCGCCAAGGCGCAGTTGCCGCCGGAGACCGACGAGCCGCGCGTCCACGAGGTGAACGTCGCGCTCTTTCCGGTGCTCACCGTAGCGCTCTCCGGCCCCGTTCCGGAGCGCACGCTGGTGCGCATCGCGCGGGATCTGCAGGACCGGCTGGAAGGGTTGTCGGGGGTGCTGGAGGCGGACATCGGCGGTGACCGCGAGGAAGTCCTCGAGGTAATCGTCGACAACCGCACCATGGAAACCTACGGCGTTTCCTACGCGAATCTCTTCGAGCTGTTCTCGAGCAACAACCTGCTGGTGGCTGCCGGGGCGATGGATACCGGAGCCGGACGGCTGACGGTGAAGGTTCCCGGACTGATCGAGAATCTTCAGGACGTGCTGACCCTCCCCGTGAAGGTGGACGGTGACCGGGTGGTCACTTTTTCCGACGTGGCCAGCATTCGCCGCACGTACAAGGACCCGGAAGAGTTCGCCCGGGTTGGCGGGCAACCGGCTCTGACCCTGGAGGTCTCCAAGCGGGTCGGCGCCAACATCATCGAGACCATCGAGGCCGCTCGCGCGGTGGTGGAGAAAGCGCGTGAGGACTGGCCCGACTCGCTCGAGGTCGCCTATCTCCAGGACAAGTCCGAGGAGATCCGCACCATGCTGCGCGATCTGCAGAACAACGTCCTCGCCGCCGTGGTGCTGGTGATGATCGTCATCATCGCCGCGCTCGGCTGGCGGCCGGCGTTGCTGGTGGGGCTGACGATTCCCGGATCGTTCCTCGCCGGCATCCTCACCATTCACCTGCTTGGCTATACCATGAACATCGTGGTGCTGTTCAGCCTCATTCTCGTGGTGGGGATGCTGGTCGACGGCGCCATCGTGGTGGTGGAGCTCGCCGAACGACGCCTCGCCGAGGGCTGGGGACGGCGTGACGCCTATGCCTATGGCGCCCGGCGTATGGCCTGGCCGGTAATCGCGTCCACGGCGACGACCCTTGCGGTCTTCCTGCCGCTGACGGTCTGGCCCGGCGTGGTGGGCGAGTTCATGAAGTTCCTGCCGATCACCGTGCTCATCACGCTCACGGCGTCGCTGGCCATGGCGCTGGTGTTCATTCCGGTGCTCGGTGGGCTCATCGCCCGGCGCGGGCGTGTCAGCGAGGCCAACGTTGCGGCGCTGGCGGCCGCCGAGCGTGGCGACATCGGCGCGTTGCACGGGTTCACGCGGGCCTATGCGCGATTGCTGAAAGGCGCGCTCGTGCTGCCCGGGGGCGTGCTCGCGGTCATGGTGGCGGCGCTGCTGGGCACCTACACCGCGTATTACTACCTGGGCCAGGGGATGGAGTTCTTCCCCGACGTGGAGCCTGAGTTCGCCCAGGTGCAGGTTCATGCCCGGGGCGACCTGTCGGTGTGGGAGAAGGATTCCCTGGTGCGGTCCGTCGAGCAGCGTCTGCTCGGTTTCGACGGTGTCGAGCATGTCTACGCGCGTACCGTGAGCGATGTACAGGGGCGCCAGAATGCAGCGCCGGACACCATCGGCATCATTCAGCTCGAGTTTCGCGATTGGGACGAGCGTCGCCCCGCCGCCGAGATCATGGCCGACATGCGGCGTGCCACCGGCGAGCTGCCGGGCATCGGCGTCGAAGTGCGCAAGGCTGAATCCGGCCCCACCCAGGGCAAGCCCATACAGGTCCAGGTGGCCGCCACGGACCTTGGCGTGCTCGAAACGGCGGTGGAGCGGGTGCGCGCGGTCATGAACCGGCTGGGCGGCTTCGCGGACGTGGAAGACAACCGGCCGCTGCCCGGCGTGGAGTGGCGCGTGCGCGTGGACCGCGAGCAGGCGGCACGCTACGGCGCCAATATCCAGCTCGTCGGCAATGCCGTTCAGATGGTGACCAACGGGATCAAGGTGGCGGATTACCGGCCCGACGACGCCGACGAGGAAGTCGACATTCGCGTGCGCTTCCCGCGCGCCGATCGCAGCCTCGACACCCTGGACCAGCTACGTGTGCCCACGGACTACGGTCAGGTGCCCATCGCCAACTTCGTCACCCTGGAGCCGGCGAAACGCACCGGCACAATCGAGCGCGTGGATGCCCGGCGCGTGTTCAAGGTGGAGGCGGACGCTGCCGAAGGCCGTCTGGTGAATACCCAGGTACAGCGGCTCAAGGACGCGCTGGCGTCGGCGGACCTGCCGCAAGGCGTGGATATTTCTTTCGCCGGCCAGGACGAGGATCAGCGCGAGACCCAGGCCTTTCTCATGCAGGCGTTCGGGGTGGCGGTCATGTTCATGGCGCTGTTCCTGGTGACCCAGTTCAACAGCATCTACCAGGCGTTGATGGTGCTCTCGGCGATCGTCTTCTCCACTGCCGGTGTGTTGCTGGGGCTGATGGTCACCCAGCGGCCGTTCGGCATCGTCATGGGCGGTGTCGGCATGATCGCGCTGGCGGGTATCGTCGTGAACAACAACATCGTGCTCATCGATACCTACAACACGCTGCGCGCCGAAGGCGTGCCGCCGCGGGACGCGATCCTGCGCACGGCCGTTCAGCGTCTGCGTCCGGTGCTGCTGACTTCCATTACCACCGTGCTCGGCCTGATGCCCATGGTGCTCAAGCTCAACGTGGACATCATTGGCCGGGAGATTCAGTACAACTCCCCGTCCACCCAGTGGTGGGCCCAGCTATCCAGCGCCATCGCCGGCGGCCTGACCTTCGCTACCATACTCACGCTGCTGCTCACCCCCTGCCTGCTGATGCTCGGCGCCAACGTCAATGCCGCCTGGCAACGCTGGCGCTCGCGTGGCGAGGAGATGACGGCTTAGGGGCGTTGGGTCACCCGGACGTCAGGACTACCAGGCTGTGATGCTGCGTTGCCGGTCAATTGCGCTGTGCATGACCATCGCTGAACAGTCGCCGCAGGTCGGCGAGCGCACAGCGCTGGCCGACATACCCGTCGCAGAGATGTCGGCTGCCAAGTGCAGCCGACCTACCCGGCTTCCGGCACGCGCCGGCGCCGTAGGTCGGTTGCTCTTGGCAACCGACTCTCCCCCGCGCGGGCTCCGCCTGTCGTACCCGGCAGCCGACACCCGTCCCACAGGTTGACCGATGTTGGGCACCGCCTGCGGCGGTCCCCGACGTGCGCTGGTACGTTGGCGCAATGCGGAGGTCGCGGCGTAGCGGGGATTGACTGCCAGGACGCGAAGCCACACCAACGGATGCAAGGACGGGAGAAGTCCAGCGTGGAGTTCCTGCCTGCCTCATTGTTTTCGTGTGACTTTCGAGTCGTTGTGGTTCCCCCGCGCTAGGAGGCAGGGGTCGTCACGGCGATGGTTGACTTCGAGCCCGCAGTGGCCGGGAGAATACAACGTTGCGATTGTGGGTTGAATGCGCAAAGGCGATGCGATGGCAACGGAAGATGCACGAACATGGCCTCGCCTGTCGTTCTCGGACTGCCTCGATGAGGCCGGGCGGTTGGTCCTGGCGCGGATGCGATATCTTCTGCTCCTCGTGGGGTTGCCAGCGGCCGTGTATTTGGCCGTATTGATGGCCTGGCAGTGGTTTTCGGCTTCGGGTAAGGGGCCCTTGTTAGCCGAGGAGGCGCAGTGGGCCGCGGTCAGTGGCGTTGCTTACTTCGCTGCGATTGTATGTCTGACGGTGGCGCTGCACCGGTTATTCATACTTGGCGGCTCCGGGCTGCCCGCCGGGATACCGGTTCGTCTCGGGGTGCGCGAGTTGAAGTTCACGGCGCTTGCCGCAGGTCTGTGTGTTGTGACCGTCGTGCCGACCGTTATTGTGGCCATGGCGGCCATAGGCGTGAACCTGCTGCTGTTCGCGATCATCGTCGGCTGTGTCCCGCTTGCTATCGGTTTCGTCCTGGCACCCCTTTACTAATCTTCTCAGAAGTATTGTCATACGTCAGAGCACCACAGCGGCCCGGGGGCAAGACGCGTTCGCGCCGGCG
>NZ_JBNAZM010000026.1:0-68547 GCF_051195215.1 Arhodomonas sp. AD133
CCGGGGTCGAGGTCGTGCTCGTCGAGGTAGCGCTGGTAGCCCGCCCAGTGCAGCCGGTAGGCCGAGCCCGCCATCACTTCGGCGTCGGCGAGCTCGCCCACCGCCTCGCCGATGACCTCCACCACCGCGCCTTGCTCGTCGTACGCCACCCAGATGGGTGCGCCGTTGGGACCGGTAATGGTGCCCCGGGCGGCCACCACGCCGGCCTTCACCCGCTGGCCCCCGGAGATCGGCGCGTACAGCGCGCTCGCCGTCTCCACCGCCAGCAGCGCCAGGGCCACGAAGACCAGCGTCCAGGCGCCGAAGCGGCGCCCACGGCTTCCTGCCATCAACCTTGTCATGCCCTAGAGTCCTTCCAGAATCCGTATCAATTCCTGCCGGGACAGCTCACCGTTGGCGTAGGCTTCCAGCTCGTCCTGCAGCTCGGTGGTGGCAAATGCGAAACCGAGGTAATCCAATCGATCCAGGTGCACGGCGCCGACGCTCTGCACCCAGTAGCCGTCCACCTCGCCGACCCCCACGGGCCGGAGCTGTAGCGAACCGGGGTCGAGCCCGATCAGAATCACGTAACTGCCGGTGGCCGGTACGTAGTCCTGCGTGCCGTAGAGCTCCGGCATTTCGAGCCTGATTCCCACCCGGCCTTCCACCTGGATCCCGGCCGGATGCAACGCATAGGCCCAGTTGGGAACCGACCCCGGCCGCGGCCGGTAGGGGATCTGCTGCAGGGGCAGGAACTGGGTATGTACCGAACCGTTGCGGTCGCCGTCCGGGAAGAAGATTTCCGCCTCGCTCAAGTCGAGCTCCAGTGAGCCGCCGGCGAGCAACACACGTTGTTCCCCCGAAGCCACGGGCCTGAAGGGCGCGTCGGTATTCAGCACGGGCACCTGAATGGCGCTCAGGGTATTGAGCCGCCCCTGCTGGATGCTGATCCAGCGTTCCACCGTCCCGAGCCGTCGGGTATCGAGCCCCGGGTTGACGACGAGCCGATAGCGCCCGCCCGGCAACGTCTCCGAGGCCGGGTCGCCGAAACCGAAACTGAATTCGCCGTCCGGCCCCGTTTCCGTACGTCGGCCGAGCTCGGGGATCGCGACGGTCACCCCCTCAACCTGGCTACCGAACGGCGAGACGATCAGCCCTTCGATGAAAGTGGGCACCGGGCGAACCTGGTACCGCAGCCGGGCCAGCTCCTCTCCGTCGTACTCGATGACGGCGAAGATCTGCGCGCCATAGGCGAAATCCCGCTCCGGATACACGCTGACCATGCGGTTGCCGGGAAACACCGAACGCCCGACCGGGACAATCACGCGGTCACGATGCACTTCCTGTGGCTCGGGCGCGGCGGCACCTTCGACGCCCACGTCGGCGTCGTCCCCCAGGAGATAGGTTTCGCCGTGAACCGTCTCCCGCAGCTCCACCTCCAGCAACGCCGGCTCAAGGGAGCGGTTGAAATGGAGGGTGAGCGGCTCATGGGGCTCGACCCCCTCGGCGAGATTGGCGGGCTCACTGCCGGTGAGCTCCAGGGGGAGGGAGCCGGCATGCTCCACGTCGAACGTGCTCGTCAGCCGGCGCAGCACGGTGCCATCGTCGCTCCTGGCCTCGACCGTGAGCGTGCGGGTACGTGTCTCCGCGGCCAGCTCGATGTTCGCGTTGGCGGTGCCTCCCGACATTTCCATGACCGTGAAATCGCCACCGTCGGCGCGGGCGAACAGGCGATCACCACTCCCCAGGCCCTCGGCACGAACGGTGACCTGAAGCTGAAATGGGTCGCTTTGCGGTGTGATAACGTCACCATCGCGTGGTTGCACGAGCTCGAGCCCTGCGCTGCTTTCGAGCCGCATGAGGTATTCACGCTCGACACGGTTGCCGGCGAAATCCCAGGCGGCCACGGTCACCGGGGTGGGCTCACCGTAGTTGAGGTTGACGCCCACATCGAAGGTGAATTCATCCTCGCTCTCGCCGGGTACGACGCCGACGTTCTCACCGTTGACGCTGATACCACCGAGACGGGATTCGACGACGGTGCCCGTCAGTCGGAACGGTTGCTCGACGACCGTATTGACCGTCGGCGTGGGTGCCAGATCGCCGTCGATACTGAGCACCGGCGCACGCCGGTCATAGCGCAGGGAGACGGTTTCAGTCTGTACGCGCTCCAGCCGGTCAGTGGCGGCCACTTCGACGGAAAATGCACCTTCGCCCGCCGGTACCGCGAGCGTTCGCGAGAAGGTGGCTTGCCGGCCTCCCAGGCCGGCGCCTCCGGCGCTCTCCCCATTGACCGTCACCGCCGTGACGCCGAGCTCACTGCTGACCGTACCGGCCACCGTCACCTCTTGCGTGCTGATGGGGCGGGCCGGCGACGGTTCGGCGATGACGATCTCGGGCAGGGGAATGTCTTCCGGATCGCCGTCGATGTAGTAAACGCTGACTTCGTCCTCGCCACTGCCGTCCGGCACCGCGACGCGTACCCGCAGGCGGTTGTTCCCGGGCTCCAGAGACACATCGGGGATCGTGAACCGGTAGGCGCCGGGCTGACCGGTCACTGCAAACGTGCGCTCCCCGTAGCGGACGACGACATCTCCAGGGGGGTGACCCGTGTTGACGTCACCGCGGATCTCGACGGTCGGCTCGAGCACCGCTTGCCCGCTCTCCGGTTCGGTGATCGCAAGCTCCGGGTGAAGCGGCCCGAGATTGCGCACGTCCAGCAGCGCCTCTGCGGTGTTGCCGGCAATGTCGGTGACGGTGAGGGTGAGCTCGTTGGTGCCGATGCGCAGTGGGACCTCGACGGTGAAGCGGCCGTCTGCTTCGAGCACGGCACCGAAGCGCTGATCGGGGTAGCGCCCGGAGCTCGCCTCCACGCGGTAAATGCCGGCATCGTCAATAACGCGGCCCGTAACGGTGATCAGGTCATTGTGCAGCGCCCGCTGGCTGGGTCCGTCGAGCTGGATCACGGGCGGTTCCGCGTCTTCGCGGAAGCGCACCAGCAGGCGATCGCGCCTCTCGGGATTTCCCTGGGTGGCGCGCAGGCTTATGCGCCATTGCGCCGAGCCCGGCCAGGGCAACGCCAGCTCGAACGTGCCGCCACTGGCGGTGCTATCGATGAATTGTCCGCCGGAGCGTGCCCGGATCTCGATACGGCCGGCATCGGCGTCGTAGTAACCGCGAACGCGCGCCTCGCGGCCGGGGCCAGCGTAGACGGCCCACTTGTTCCCTCCCAGGTGCTCGGCATTCTCAAGCCCGGCGTTCAGGGACCGGGGATGGCCAGGACCATCATCGTCGTCGTCGTCGTCATCATCCCCATCACCGGGGCCGTCCGAGCCCGGGACATCGAGCTCGACGGAATTCGACCAGGGCCCTCGTCGCTCGATTCGCTCGCCGCCGAAAGGGTTCCCGAAGACTTTGACGCTGCGCACGCGGTAGCGATATGCCGTGTCCGCGTCGACCGTGGCATCGCGGTATTCCGTCTCTGCGGTTTCCCCGATACTGGCGAAGTCTTCTTCGCGGGCGCGGAAGACTTCGTAGCGCCCCCCTTCGCCAATCGCGCCCCGGGCGCCCCAGTTCAGTTCCACCGCCCCATCGACAATGTCGCCGCGAAGCCGCTCCACCGCCACCGAATTGACGGCGACGACCACCCGTCGTGGCTCGCTCGCCCGCCCCTCGCCGCCATCGCGAGTGGTCGCGACGATCTCGTACTCGTAGCCGTGGCCGTTGTCGACCCGCTCGTCCACGTACGTCGTGACATCGGCGGGAAGCTCCGCCAGTTGATGCGCTGAGTCCTTACCGGCTTCCCGGCGATAGATGCGGTAGCCGACAACGGCCGATTCGGCATTCCGGCTGCTGGGCAGCCCCAGCCACTCGAGGCGTACGGCCACCTCGCCGGGAACAGGTTCCGCCGAAAAGTCCCGCACCGTCGGTGCGGGTTGCCGGTCATCGCCTCCACCGCCACCGCAGGCGCTGACCGCCAGCGTTAGCGCGATGACCATGCACAGCGCCATGGCGCTACGGGGAGAACCGGGCCGTGCCCACTTGTCGTTCGCTTTTTTCATGGACTGCATGAGCGGATGGCCGCCCTTCCCTGTCACAGGTTGCTATCCGTGCCCGTGCTTTCGGCTCGTAACGGTCTCTCCCGCTCTGTCGCGAGACACGGCACTATGCCGGTAGGGAACCTCCCGCGAGGCCGACGGCAGGATCGGCTGGAGGAGGTTCCGCATGGTCGGTTTCCGGCTATTCGTCACCGAGGGACGAGAACTCCCCGGCGTATTCGATATCCGCGGCTTCGATCAACGGGGCGGACGCCTCCTGCAGCGCCGCCTTGACCCGGACCGGTGCCAGCGCCCGTCTGAGCTGCCCGCGCACTTCCGATAGCGGCTGCGGCGGGATGTTCTCGACGGCCGCGACGCGCGCAATATAAGGGCGCCCGCGAATGAAGGTGATCGACGATCGCTCGTCACCCTCTATGCTCCTCAATAGCTTGCGCAGGCGGGGCGCCACCGTGGCATCGTCCAGAGCCACCTGCCGGTAGCGAAGTGCCGGACCGCCCACGCTGATCGAGTCGGCCGCCGCCGCCCAGTCCCCGGTACGGCCGAGTGTTTTCAGGCGGTCGAGCACTTCGTCGCGGGAGGCGGGCAGAACCTCCTCCCGGGTCGTCAACAGCTCGTAGGTGCGAACGGTGCGTGCGCCGAAGCGCTCCGGGTGACGGTCGTAGTATTCGCGCATCATCTCCTCGGTGACCGGCTCGGCGGTAACCTCGTCGCGAAGGAAACGCTTCATGAGCAGGTCTTCACGATAGGCGGCGACCTTGCGTTCCAGCTCGGCGCGATCGGCTTCGCCAAGCCGCGCCGCCTGGTGATTCGCGATCACCCGGGCACGGACGAGGCTGCGCAAGACCTTCTCGCGGGTCGAACGATCGAGCTCGTTGGTGCTGCGTCCGTCGAGTAGGCGACCGACTGCCAATTCGAGATCGACGGCGGTGATATCGGTACCGTCGACGTGGGCCAGCACGGGGGCACTGGCAGCCGCCCGGGTATCGGCAACGCCCGAGGCGTCATTCTCTCCGCCTCCACACCCGGCCAGCACCGCCGTCATGACGAGACCAATTGCCGCAACGACACGCACGCCCTAACTCTCCCGCTGGACGGTTACGGCGTTGCGCAGGCGCTCCAGCTCCTTTTGCTTGGCCTGGCTGCGCAGCTGGTAGCGAATCTTGCCTTTGACGGCATCGAACGGCTGGCGGACGTCCTTCGGCGCGTCCAGCAGCTTGATCACGTGAAAGCCGAAAGCCGTCTCGAACGGCGTGGATACCTCGCCCGGCTCCAGCGCGAAGGCGCGCTCGGAGAGGACCGGATCGATGCTGCCTTCCTTGATCCAGCCGAGGTCGCCGCCTTTCTCCCGCGAGAGCTTGTCTTCGGAGTACGTGCGAACGATTTCGTCGAACTCCTCGCCCGCCATGATCTTGGAGTAGGCCTCCTGCGCGGTCGTGAGCTTGGCCTTGCGCTCCGTCTCGCTCATGGCCTCGTTGGTCCGGATGAGCAGATGCGCCACGTGCGCCTTGCGGTGCGTGTACTCGTCAATGTGGTTGCCGTAGTAGTTGCGCACGGCCTGGTCGGTGATCCGCTCGTCGAGGTACTTCTCGAAATAGCGGCTGATCAGCAGCTCCTGGCGGAACTCGTCGAGCTCGGCGCGAACCATCTCGTCGTCGAGCGCGTCTTCACGCGTGATCGCCTCGGCCAGCGCCTCGCGCTCCAGGTACCGGTCGACGTGGCGCTCGCGCAATTTCTCGTTGCCCTCGGGCACGCGTTTGAAGGCCAGATGCGCCTGAACCTCGGGTTTGGTGATCTCCTTGTCCGCCACGGTGGCGACGACGTCCTGCTCTTCGCACCCGGCTAACGCCAGACACGCACCGATGAGACAAATCCCTGCTAGTTTCCTCATTCCTTCAATCCTATTGGCCTGGTGAGGCCTTTCCATTCGCTCATTCCATGCACCGTTGCCGCACGCGCACCGCTCGCGGGATCACGGGATCTCACTGAACTCGCCGACATTCTGAATGGGGCGTTCGACCGTGGAATTGACGATGTCCTCGACGATGACGCGATCGCCACCCGCGTCCAGCGAAGCGCCGCCGGTGACGTCCAGCTCCCGGAAGCGATGGACACCGATGATCTCGTTGCCGACCAACGCGGAAGCGTCCAGGGGATCGTCACTGGCGACGATCAGGTGCGCTTCGCCATTACTGACGATTTCGTACAGCGGGCCCGCCGCGTCGCTGGCATCCAGGTCCACGTGCAAGCCATCCAGCCCAGTACCGCGGCCGGCATTGCTGGGTTTCCATATCCCGCCGTCGGTGTGCACCGCCAGGTGGATGTCGCCGCTAACGCCACTCCCGTAGCTCCCGGTATCGAGTGCGGCGCTCGAGGACGGGCGGCCGGAAGCAACGACGACGCGATACGTGCCCGCCTCCAATGACCGCATCCAGCGTGTCCAGTAGCCCGCGTTTTCATTGAGCCAGGTATACGCCTGGTACTGCCAGGCACCGCCTTCTTCCCGGTAGAGAAAGAGCTTTCCAGTGAAAGCCTCCTTCACGGATATTTCGACTTCATGGGCCGCGCCCAGCGTGAAATCGAGATAGCGGGCCGAATCGCCGCGTGCGCCGGAGATATGGTCCTCGAGCACATCGTGTGCGCCGGTCGCCTCGCCCACGCTGATGCGCCAGCGCCCCGGGGATGCCTCGCTCACTGACTCGATCGTGAGACTCCCGTCGGGCAGGGCGGAGTGCCGCACCGACCGAAACGGGGTACTCGAAGCGTCGGCAGTCACACCACCATTGCCAATCACCAGGCGGGGTAACGCCTCCCCTTCCTGCACCAAGGCAGTACCGGCACCCGCAACACTCCCCACGCCACCATGCGTCTCCACAGTGCCCTGGAACCGATAGCCATCCGCTTCGGTACGCATCGCCAGGCGGCCTCCACCGGTACCTGTGCCGTACCACCCGTAGCCGTTGGCGCTCAACCGCCCGGACGCGCTCCCTTCGAAAATCCCCACATCCAGCACCACTGCACCGCCGGAGCCTGAACCGTTACTCTCGGCTGCGTTCGCCACAATGGCGCCATCAAGGCGCAACAGATCGGCCCTGATCGTGGCAAGACCGCCACCCCGGCCTTGGCCCGGCGCACCCGGATGGCGTATGCGGTCATAGCGTCCCACCGTGCACGTTGCCACGCTCTCCCCCTTCCGGAGGCCACCATAGCTGCCGCCGGCACACTCGGCCCTGGCGGGTATGTCCGGCCGCGGTATCCCGGCGGGATACCCCTTTCCGGTGAGGTCCACCTTGCCCAGTCGGGCCACGTCTATCGTGCCTTCGACGGCCATATCCAGAACCGGCACGTGAAACGGATCGATGCTCGCCTCCGGGACCGTGAGCACGCCACCGTCTCCGACGCGGGCATTGCCGTGAACGCTGACGTCCTCGGTGATCAGCTTGCCGGACTGGATGTCGAGACCCCCGGATTCGAGATGCGTCGCCTTCACCCGCGCGCTGGATTCCGTCAGGGTGACGCCCTCGTCCATGTGCAGTGTGTCGACGTCGAGCTCACCGCCGACGATGATGGCTTCGCCCGTGCCGCGAAGCCGGTCCGCGGAAATCGCACCATCGGATCCCACCGATACGTCGGTGGTACGAAGCTCACCGTCCACGGCCAACGAATAGTCGGACACCACCAGCGAGCCCACATCGTGGTCACCACCGACATCGAGCTCGAATCCTTCCGGCCAGGCCGTGCCGGACCAGCCGGAGAAGGAGCCGGCGACGAGGCCCAGACTCGCGGGGTCGACGGAAACACCGTCGCCATCTTCGATGACCAGGCGGTCGTCGACCCGCAGCCGACCACCCGGCCCCAACGCCAGCGCGTGAAGGCGCACCACGCCGATCAGCTCGCTACCGTGCGCCGGCTGGCCGCTCTGACCATCGGCGGCCAGAATCAGGTGTCCGGGCCCGTTGTCGACGATCTCGTGGAAAGGCCCCGCCTCGTCAGCGGCGTTCAGGTCCACTTCGAGGCCGACGAGCCCCAGTCCGTCGACGGCATCCGCCGGCGCCTGCCATGGCTCGCCGGCCACCTCCACTCGTATGCGGCCGTCCGACAGGCGCGTCACGGAGTCGATGTCATGGCGGCCGACATCCCGCAAGCGCGTGGGCCAGTCGCTGTCGCGAACCTGTCCGGTCACCGCCTCGGTGTTCGAGACTTCCAGCATCCCCTCGGCGGTGGCGCGATCGAGCCAGTAGATGGTCCCGGCGCCCCCGGTATTGCCCGGCACGAATGCATTGCCATCGTCATAACTGGAAACACCCCCGGCGGCGGAAACCTGTCCCCGGAACCCGGAGCGCTCACCGACGTACAGCGCGATCCGGCCGCCACTTCCTGCTGGATATGCACTGCTTTCGTAAGTGTTTTGCCCATTGGAATTGCCGCCCTGGGCGAGAATCGCACCGGAGCCGGACAACGTGCCGACATCCACGGCGATCGCGCCACCGGAGGCGTCCCCTGCTCCAACGCCGGCGCTCACGTTTAGCCGGCCTGAGAGCGTCAACGCCTGAGCAGTCAGATCCAGGTATCCACCGGCCCTGGACCCGACGTCCTCGGCTTCGGAGGCACCGGGTGTACTCGGCGCCCGGAAGTCACCGTAAGCCTCGGCAGTTTCGGAATCCGCGCCGTGCGCATTCGCGTCGATCAGCTCCTGGGTCACCAAATCGGCGACGCTGATTTCGGAGGTGGCATCGACACTGACCTCAGCGCTCTCGGCGGAAACGCTGAGACGGTGTTGCGCCGGATCGGCGGGATCACTCACCGCCGGTGGGTGCAGGCGCGCCCCGTTGGTAAGCTGCAGGCCGGCTGGCGCCTTCACGTCTCGCGCGGCAATCATGGCCGAGTCCATGCGCAGCTTGCCGTCGACTTCGATCGCCGGGACTTCGACGTGCGATGCCCCCACATTGGCGATGGGCGTGACGCTGTAGGTGTATGTAGCCCCGCCCCAATCGGAGGTTCCCGAAATGACCGTATCGCTGGAGATATCCCCCTCGCCAACCGCCAGGAGATAGTCCCCGGCAGTCAGACCATCGGCGCCACTTTCGTATGTCTGCGTATTGCTGTGACCCGATGATCCCCCGATCACGTCGTCTTCGGTTAAATCGCCATCGTCCCGAAACACGAAGAACTCGACGGCGCCGTCGATGCCGGCAGCTTTCACGCGGAAATCCATCGGCTCGGACAAGGTGAACCGGTGGATCCGGATGGACTCCGCGGTATCGGCGGCGCCGAGTGTGTCGGTGCCCTCGATAAGGGGACGGCGACCGACGTCCAAGAACTCGGCGTCACCACGCACCCGCACCGCATCGGACGTGAGCGCGGAGTCACTGCCCCGCACGGTCAACGGGCCATCGACGACCAGCTCACCGTCGATATCCAGGTGCCAGCCATCCAGGACCATCGAGGCGACCCGCTGATCGCCCATCAGGGACAGGTGCGTGCCCTCCGGCCAATCCACGGCGGCCCAGCTATCGCCGGCCACCATCAGGTCCCCGAACGTGGATTGCCCTTCGTCCACCAGGCCGCCCGGCTCATCCACCGACACCCGATCCGGTGTCTTCAGCGAGGCCCCCTGGGTAACGGACAGTCGCGCGAGGCGGATGACACCGACCAGGTGCGACCCGATCTGGGGGCACTGGCCCTGATCCGCATCGACCCAAATCGAGTCGTCGGTGTTGTCCCGAATCGTGTGCAACGGCCCCTGCCGGTCGCCGGCAGCGAGATCCACCATCAGCCCCACCAGGCCGAGACCGTCCCCGGCATCGGCAGGCGCGGTCCACGGCGAGCCGTCCACGGTGATGCGGCACCGGGAGCCGTCCACTTCACTGGTGGCAACGGGCCAGTGACCGACGCTGCGCAGCCGTGTGGCCATCCGGCCGGATGCCCCGTCGTTGGCAAGGCGCAGCTCGGGCAGAGCGCCGGACCGTGTCAGGGTGACCGTACCGGCGCCGCCGCGGGTTTCTTCCCTGTCGCCGCGTAACCGGCCTCCACGGGCATCGAGGGTAAGCTGGGAAATGTCCCCGCTGGCGTACTCGAGGGCAATGCGTCCGCCGGAACCGGTGGGGTCGCGTTCCGCCTCGCCACCGTTGGCACGAATCGTCCCCATGCCCTGCAGGGCTTCGGTGTCGATGAAGACACTGCCGCCGGCCGCGGAGCCCACGTAGGTATCGTCCGTTGCCGCACCGTCCGCCAGGATCTCGCCGTCGACTACGGCCGTTTGCGCCGTGACGCGCAGCATCCCGCCGCCCGCGGATCCTTCACCACCAGCACCGGCCGTCGACGCCTGGCGGAAATCGCCGTAGACCGCGCCCGGCTCTTCGTCGCCACCGGGCGCCGCGTGGGAACCGGCGACACCGGAAAGGTCCTGGAACCCGACCGCATGATCCTGCGGATAGCCGGTCCCGACCAGATCCAGCGTCGCGCCTTGGGCCACCTCGAAGGTTCCCGCTACCTCCGCCGCGACGGCATACAGTTGCCGGGCGTCGACATCGGCCGGCGGCACCGTGAGCACGGCGCCATCATCGAGGCGGAAGTCACCGCCCACGTCGATGGTGTCGTCGACGGCGAGCGTCAGCGTGCCGGCGCCCTGGGTCAGACTGCCCGTGACCGTCAGCTCCGAAGTGCGAACGGTACTCTCTCCCTGGATATCGAGACTGCCTCCGAGCACCGTGCTTCCGTCCACGGCGAGCGTGCCGCTGTCGAGGGTCACACCGACGCCGGACGGTGTCTCCAGGTCCGGCACCCACAACCGGCCGCCGTTGCGAATCGTAATGCTGCCCGAAACCTCCAGCGCGCCTTCCACGCCGAGTTCGGCCCCGTCGACGATGACGTCCTTGGCGGTCACCGTCCCGACCAGCGCGCGGTTACTGTCGACGGTCAGCGTGTCGAAATCGTGGGTTTCGCCCCGCTTCACTTCCGCGATGCCCGAGACGGCGCGCACGTCGTCCATCACCAGCTCGTCGGCGACCAGGCGGTCATCGGCGATCAAGCGCGCCTTGGCGCTGGTGACGAGACGATCCAGGCGAACGACACCAATGAGCTCATCGCCGACGAGCGCGTCAATGGACGAGTCCGACTCGATCACGAGCCGATTCTCGGTGTTGTCCACGACCTGGAACAGCGGCGCATCGGGGTCGTCGGCATCCAGGCTCACGAAGAGGCCACGAAGGCCCAGCTCCCACTGCTCCGGGTCCGGCACCGTCCAGGGCTGGCCCTCCACGGCAACCCAGTAACGATCGCGATCGGCATCGTCCACGCCCGTACCCGTGACCCGGTGACGGCCGATGGAACGCAACGTCGTCGTGGAATCTCCTTCCGAGCCTATCCCGCCGGCGTCGACATGGAGCTCGCCCCAGGCCGCGTCACTGCGCTTGAGGAACACGGTGCCCGCACCGGCGGCATAATCCGCCCCATGTGTGGATTGGCCGGAGCGGGCCTCGAAGGTCATACCCTCCACCAGCGGGACGGAACCGTCACCGTAGGCATCGTAATACACCGCGATGCGGCCGCCGGCACCTGGGGCCTGCTCACTATCTGGGATTCTGTAAGTATCGCCGCCACTCGCACTAACGGTGCCGGTTCCGGTCAACGAACCGGTTTCGATCCATAGGCTGCCACCCGCACCGCCTCCACCAGAGTTCGAATCTCTCGAGCCATCCACGCCATTTGCGCGAACAGCTCCATCAATGTGGAGAGATGGTGTTTTCAAGGTGATCGCACCGCCGCCGCCGGTTTCACCGGTCACTGCACCAGGGAACCGCGGGCGTCGAAAACTGCCATAGGCGGCCACTTCGCTTCCGGGGTTCGCGTATCGCGAACTGTCACCACCGTGACGCGCTCCCACATTGTCCGATTTGAAATCAATGGACGAATTGTCGATTACGATCTGTCCCGCGGTTCCCACGCGAATGCTCTCGTGGACAACGAACTCGTCCAGTACCGACCCATCAATGCTTACCGTTGCCTCGTCGCGCAAGGTTATCGAATTCGGCACGATCCCCGGATCCTCAAAGCGCAGACGAGCCCCATCCTCCACGATGACATCGGCGAATCGTTCCCGCTCTCCAGCCGATAAATTCCGGGAGACAGACACCTCCCGTGAGCCCCAATCCGCGACATTGATGGTCAGATCAGCGCTAGCGGTCAGACCCGACTCGTCGTAGATGGTAACCGTGGCTTCCAGGTCGTCACCTGGGGTGGCGGTTTCCGGAACCGGTAATACCAATGGCACCGTTGACTTATAAGCCCCCGGGAAATCCGGGCTATCAGCCCATGGAGGAGCATTCTCGTCGATAGGGTCCTGATGGGTCGGAAATGTCAAAACCTTGCCGGGCTCATCGAAGCCACTGCCGAGCTCGACCTCGAGCCGATCCAAGGCGCCCAGCCTAATCGCGACCGCCTCGACATGGGCGTCCTCACCAGGCGGTGTGGGATACGCCGGTTGTTTGATATCAAGCTGCTTGATATCGAGCGCCGGGGGAATGTCGTTCGCTTCGACGACCACTTCGTGGGGCTGCGAAACGGTCAGCCGCCCATCCAGCTCCCTGGTGACAAATCGAAGATCGTGCTCTCCGGCAGGTGCGAAAACAGAAATCGGCAGCTCGTAGACGAAGCGATCCTTGTCAATTCGATTAGCGGGCACGCCCATAATTACTCGGTAGTCTAATGGGTGCCCTTCCTCTCGGACATCCAGCCACTCGTGGGCACCTATAACAAACCCGTTTTCCCGCAAAGTGCCATATTGTGAATGGCGACCGTCCACACCGCTTTTTGGCTGCCAGCCTCGCGGGAACAGGACCGCCGCAACGGCGAGCACGCTGCGTCCGGGCGTCTGGATGGCTACATCGATCGTGCCCAAAGACGCCTGTTGCAGGGTAAGGGTTCCGGAGCTGCTCAAGGATACTCGCGGTACCGGCGCTTCACGAATATCCAGTGGGATCGACTTGACGCCCCAGGTTCCGCAATTCGCCGTCGCCTTGACCTGAATTTCCGATACCCCGGCGTCTCGCAGCGCCCGGTACGGCGCCTCCCCACGCAAGCGGTAGGTGGCGCCGTCACTACTCCATAAACGCTCCTTGACCGTCGCCGGCACCTGATTGATCACCTCGACGGATTCGATGCCACTCGGCGCGCTTACCGTGAACTCGAGGGGATGCAGGTTAACGTTCCGGAAAGCGGTCCCCAGGGCATTTCCGAACCAGGGCCAAACGCCGACTTGTACTTCGCCTACACCGGGAATGTCGTCTTGGCCCGAGTCCGGCCAGCCGTCTTTGCCAGCCGCAGTGATGTACACCGGCCTTTCCGATGGCACGTCGAACGTCGGCGACTTGCAACTGCCGGCTTGTTCCACCTTTAGCTGAAACCTCCGGTCCAGAGTCGTTTGGCGAACACCTTCGCTCGTCAACTCCTGGACACGCAACGTCAACTCGTGGGTACCAACATTAGACGTATCCAAAATGTGGGCCAGTGAGGTCTTATCGTGGACAACCCGCCGATCGGCGAGTCTCACAGGTCGGTAGCTGACGAAGTGGGTGTCTTGGGCAAAACTGGCCGACAAGGTCGGGTGAGCCAATTTCTCAGACCAAATCGCCCCGTAACCGTCGCTATAGTCGCCGTCAATGTGAAAGGACTCGTCGTAGCCTGTACCACCGTTTTCGCCACCGACACGAAACTCGAACGACCCGATCGTCTCATCACATTGGGGGCACGCGTATGTGAAACGCCGGGTCGGCGGGTGCTCAGCAATTTGGAAGTCGTGGTCACGCTCGCCCACAGCCACGGCAATAGCATACTCTCCCGGCCCGATGTAGTCAGAATTCGGCCATGTGCTTTGACGGTCAACAAGCTCGCCAACACCAGTCAGCTCGTCATAGCGAAAAATTCCTATAGACGCATCACTATCAACATCCACGTTAAAATAAAGACGCTCCCGATAAGGGAGCTCCATATGATAAATGGCGTAGGAAACGCGTTTGTCACCGTTGGCATCGACACCGACTATTTCGTTATTCCCGGATATCCACTCTCCAAGTTGCACCACCGGAAACGGGCGGCGCACACGTAGCGGCTCGCCGTCCAACAGGTATTGCACACCGATCGGGTTCTTTCCCGCGTCCTCGAGCTCGAAAGGAACGGAGAGCGGTTCGCCGACCCGACGCACCAAAGTATCCGGCAAAGCATTCGGAAAAGTCACCGTCGGTTCGGGATCAGCCTCTAGCGGCATGTCTTCGGTCAGATTGTAACCGCCTTGTAACCCCGTTCCCGGATATGTCCCATAGCCCTCTTGAGCACCAACTTGCTTCAGCATCACGGCCGGCGCTATCAAGGCGAAAACGACGCTCGTAAGCCACCAGCGCGCGAGCCACGACGGTCGTGAAACGGTTTTGCATTTCGTCATCGTGGTCATCCTGACACTCGTTCCCCACTGACTCCGTTCTACGGCTGAGGCGTATTTTCACCGGAATGCAATCGCGGCTCACCTAGAAGAAGCTCCATCGGCACTTCATAGAGTTCGTCGTGGCCAACAACATTCACGTAGACCTGAATTTCCAGCGTATCGGCATCGAACTGAATACCGTTGGGCCAGTTCAGGTGGATGTATTGAACCCGGCGGAATAGCGATTCCCGTATATCCACATCGTCATAAACACACTCTATGCAGGTATTTCCGCCAAGCGTCGGAAACACCACGGCGTGCGTCATCCGCAGGGTGTCATCCCAATCATACGCGTAATAGTTAGGCATCCTGAACAACTGATAATGGCTACTGAGTTCGCGCCCATTGAGGGCAACACCGTGGACGTGCACCGGCACACCCGCTTCGAGCCGCAGCCATACCTGCTCTCCGGGCACTCCGCGATACAGCGTGTCGTCACCGTCGATGACGATCCGCGACAGCACGGGCTCGACCCGGGGCGGCGGCAGGACGGTGAGGGCAGAGGCAGCCGAGCCGCTGCCGAGGGTCGCCGTGAGCTGCGTTTCGCCCTCGCCCTCGACCCGGAAATCACCGTCCGCGGCGTAGGTGGCCACGGTGTTGTTACCGGAGGCGTAGCGGACGCCGAAGCGGTCGGCGGTGACGTCGACGGTGTGCTCGGCCCCGTCGACCGTGAGCGTCGCCATCACGGTCAGCGACACGGTCTGACCGCTGTCCGAGCGATCGACCACCTGCCGCTCGGCGGGGCTGACGTCCAGCGCGGTGACGTAGCCGGCGATGTCGATGCCGGTCTCGTCCAGCGGATCGTTGCCGGTGGCGATTTCGAGGCCATCGGACAGGCCATCGCCATCCGTATCCTCGGCGGTGGGGTCGGTACCGAGATCGTTCCGCTCGCGACCGTCGGACAATCCGTCGCCGTCGGTGTCGGCGGACGCCGGGTCCGTGCCGATGTCGATCTCCTCGGTGTTGGCCAGGCCGTCGCCATCGGCATCGTCCTCGCCGTCGGGGATGCCGTCGCCATCGCTGTCGCTGGTCCCCGGGTTCAGCCCGGCATCGAATTCGTCACCGTTGGGCAGGCCGTCGCCGTCGAAGTCGCCGTCGGCGGTAAACACCCGGTACGAAATGGTGTTGGTGACCTGGAAGCCGTAGTCCGGACGGGAGCCCGAGAGGGCGAGCACCGTCTCGTGACCGTCGCTCACGGCCTGTGTCGGCTCCGGAACGGTGAAGCTCCCCGACATCCAGTCGAAGCTGGCCTCCCCCACGCCCTGCAGGCTGACAGAGCCGTCCTGGATGCTATCCCGGTCGACGGTGGCGGCGATGTCGAGGGTGAGCGTCGCCGGCCGCCCGATCACGCCGTATGGCCGCGTCTGTTCCGGAATGGCCGCTTGCGGCGAGCAGACGGTTCCGGTCTCCGGCCGGACGGCATCGCCCTCGGCTACGCCCACCAACTGGGATTCGTTGGTGTCGTAGTGGTAGCACCGATCCAGCTCGATACCGGCATCGGCGGTGAAGCGAACCAGGTCATCGGCGATGTCGTAGTCGCCGGTCACGGCTGCATCGTCGAGCTCGACGATGATCGGGAACGCCGGCCCGGTGTCCCGCACCGGTTTGGTGAACAGGAACTCGAAGGGCGCATTGGTGCTGTCATGCGCCGTACCGAAGCGGGCCTCATCAATGGCCGGCACGGCCGGCAGGAACTCCAGGTCCTTGGTCGCATCGGTGGACAAACCGCTCGCGAGACCGTCGTCTGCGTTCACCCCGGTGAGCTCCAGGGTCACGACCTCTGCGGTGGCGTCGGACACTCGGAAGTCCGCTGCCCCGCGCTCCAGGGTGAGCGAGGCGGTTTGCCCGTTGTCCATCAGCACGGCGTCACCATTGACGGCAACGGTGGCCGTGAACTCGGCATCGCGGAGATCGCCATTCGCATCCGGCACCTGCTGAACCGGGTTGCCGAACCGGTCGGCGACCTCCAGCCGCATGACCGCTGTCTCGTCCACCTCCAGGCGTTCCGGATCGCCAAGGGGCCGGTTGTCCTCCAGGCCAACGCGACGGAAGTGGACCTGCGCCGGCACGCCGGCGATCACCTCCACCGGCAGGGTATCGGTCGGCTCGTCGCCGAGCTTCACCGGGAAGTCGGCGCCGTCCTCCACGGCCGCGGCATAGTGGCCGGCGGTCTCGGGCGCCACGACGCGGACGGTCGCCTGTCCCTGCTGGAGCTGCACGACGGCTTCCTCGCCGACGGTCACGCCATTCTCGCGGATCAGGCGGATATCGACGTGATCGGCGAACTCGAAATGGAAGCCCGGGTCGTCGAAGCGCAGGGTCACCGTGTGATCGTTGACGCCCGTGGCCACGTTGCCGCCGGCGTCCAGGGCGCTGAAGCGCACGACGAACCCGGTTCCGGCCACCACGGGCGGCACGGGCTGGACGCGCAACGTCTCGGTGCCACCCGCGTGGACGCGCATCGCGCGCACGTTCTCGACTGCCACACCGTCGGGGCCGGTGACGCGTGCCCGTAGGCGGTACATGCCGGGTTCGAGCTCGGCGGTGTAGCGCCACTCGGTGACGCCGTCGTCATCCGTCGTCGTGGTGTCGACCGGCTGATAATCGTCCGATTCGCTGTCCAGACGACGTACCGCCCAGTGCACCTGCTGCGCGGGCACGGGTGAGAGCTGAACGTCGAGCACCCGCGCCCGGAACACGGCGGGCTCACCGACGGTGATCTGGTCCGGGTTGATGGACGGCTCGTCACTGTCGACGAAGCGCACCGTGTTCGGCAGGTACGTGAGATCCACCGCGAACACCGGTGTTTCATCCGTCTGCCCGAGCGCGTCCGTGACGCGCAGCTTGAACCGGAACTGGCTGCCGTGATCGTCATCCTCGGGGAAACGCACCGTGGTGCGAACGCAGGGTGCGTTGTGCGGTGCGCACCGGTAAGACTGGTCGCGGACCTCCAGTTCCTCGCGTGCCTGCTCGCTACCGCCGGTCACATCCACCAGTTCCACGCGCAGGTCACCGTCGTCGGCGGCCTGCAGCCCGCTGACGCTCAACGGCATCAGACGTCCGAAGAAACCGCGTGTCGGCACATCGACGACCAGTGCCGAGGCGTCGGGTACCCGATCGCGTCTGACCGTGATATCCGCGGATTCGACGGCCTCCTGGCCGTGGTCGTCGCGTACAGTCGCGGTGAGTGTTTCAGTCACGGAGCCGCTGACCCGCGTGCCACGTTGGTCCTCGACGTCGAACTCGATCGTCCGGGTGCCCGACTCGCGCTCGAGTGTCTGCGTCTGGCGCTCGCCGTGCCAGTCGATGAACGCCTCGCGAACGCCCACATCGTCGGTCGCCCGGATACTCACGGGAAACACCGTGCGCTCGCGAACCGCATCGGACGGCACGGTCAAACCGTGGATGACCGGCGGGCTGTTGGCGAGCACGGTGTGCTCGGCGGTGTACTCGCGGCTGTTGCCACTACGATCACGCACGGTGACGGTGTACCGATAGGTTCGGCCGGCCTGGGGATTCCGCTCGGTATAGCGTATTGGCTGGCCGTCCACGGAAGCGGCGACAATGGCGCCGTCACGGCGCAGCAGCGCGATATCCACGCCGCTGCCGTCGTCTTCGAGATCCACGGTGACCGTGAACGGCTGCCCGTTCACCGGCTGACCGCCGACCAGGGTGCCCTCCAGGCCGAACTGCGCCGTGGGCGGGAACGGGTCGGCCAGTCGACGGAACGCAACGGGCCGCGATTCCACGAAGTTGCCGTATACGTCCACGGCGCGCGCCATGATGTAGTGACCGTCGGCCTCTTTGCCGTAACTCCGGCTGACACGGTACACGGGGCCGTAGTGCTTGCGGATCAGCTCGAACGGTCCATCCTGCGTCTCGCCCTTGTAGAACTCGACCTGGGAGACGGGCTGCGTGCTGTTGAGCACCCGGGCTCGCATTTCCACCGGCTGCGGCAGGAACGCGTTGTTCACGTCCAGCTCCACGGAGAACGGGTTGGCCGGCAGATCCTCACCCTGCAGTACCAGACGACGTGGCCGCGAGGCGATCACCTCGCCCCACACGGTCTCGACCCGGGCACTCACTTCGAAGGGCTGGCCGTTACGCAGTTCCGCCGGCACCGGCAGGTCCACCGAGAACGGCGCGGACGCGCTGCGGCCGACGACCTTGCCGTTGACCCGGTACGTCACGGCGTTGACGCCCCGCTCCGCCACGAGCCGGAAGCGCAGCTTCTCCCCCTGTTCGAGGAGCGCGCCCGTCACCGGCGCCGCCAGTGCCGGATTGCCGCTGAGAACGGCGCGCGGCAATGCGCGGACTGCGTAGCCATACGCGCCGTGTGCGGTCACCAGGCGATCGTCGTCGACGGCGATGGCCTCGATACGCTGCGCGGTGGCGATCGACTCGCCGACCGTCTTCCAGGCGTAGGGGTCCACCGCCTGAACCGCCGCATCAGTGGCGACCCACACCCGGCCCGAGCTCACGGCAAGGCCGTTGATCTGCGAGCCGAGAGAGAGGACGTCATCGCCGCGGTTGTCGAGACGCAGACGGTGCAGCTCGCCGTTCAGTGCGTAGAACAGGTGATCACCGTCGGTGGCGAGCTGGCGAACGGGCACCGACGCATTGAGCAACGCCGTGCTGTCGATGTCCGCTTCCTGCGCCGGCAGCGCTCCCTTGATCCGAACCCGGTAGATGCCGCCGCTGGCGGTGGCGGCGTAGATCTCCTCGCCCGCCGCGGCGAGCGCGACGATCGTGTCCCCGGCGTTGACCGCGAAAGTCTGGCGGGCGCCGCTGTCGCGATCGTAGACATGCAATTGGGTGCCCGCCGCGCCCACGAGCCACGCGTCCGTCGCGGCGCCCTGGGTGAAGGCAGCGCCTTCGAGTACGGGCTCGACCCGGCCACCGTCGCCCAGGCGCACGATTTGCTGGAAGTCCGGCAGCACGGCATACGCCTGCTCGCCATCGGCGAAGACGTGGCTCGCGGCCTTGTTGAACGGCCCGGGATGGACGGTCTCCGCCCATTCACCGTTGCCGTCCCGGGCGAGGACCACGGCACCGTATCCCCCGGCCGCGGTCACGTACCGGCCTGCCGCCACGGCCCCGCCTTGCGCGAATCCGCGCGGCCGGTCCGTGCGATGAATGACCCGCGGTTCCGCGTCCTCCGGGGAAAGGCGATAGGCGGCCCCCTGCTCACCGCCGGTCCAGAGCACACCATCGGCGAGCACGGCGCGACCGACGTCGCTACCCAGATCCCGGGAAAACCGGCCAACGATGGAAGGCACCCTCGGATCCCGAACATCGATGGCGGTAATCCGGTTCGCGTTGGCGGAGAGCCCGAGCAACTCGCCGTTGAGTGCCAGCAGCCGCTGGACCGGGACACCCAGCTCGAATGTCCGCGGCGCCCCGTCCTCGGCGTCGAGGCGCAGCACGTGCAATGCACCCTCCGAAGTGGTGGCGAACAGGTAGTTCTCTTGCTGCGCCATGGACCGGAAGGCCGCATCCACCGACCAGCGCTCCTTGAGATCGCGGGCATCGAGCACCCGCAGCTGGGAGCCGGTTCGGATGATCAAGCCGTCCGCGGACGCCGACACTTCACGCGGGGTACCGGTAACGCTCGCCGGGCCCGCGGACTCCAGCGCGTTGCCGGAGACGGTGTAACGCTGCACCTGGCCGCCGACAATGGCCAGGGCACGATCGCCGGAGACGGCAACGTCACGGATCCGCCCGGAGACAGGGATTCCCGCCAGGCGCTCGAAACCGGCATCCGGATCCACGACCTGCAGGCCGATGCCGTCGAGGGCGACGAGCATACGGTCGCCCATGTGGTCCATCGCCGTCACCGGTGCGTCGAACTCGTGCACCGGGCTACCTTCATGGTCATATAGGCGACGGCCGTGCGCGAACCAGGCGCCACCGACTCTCGGCAGCGCGACATCGAACGGCTGCGCGCTGCCCGATGCGCTCAGTTGCAGCGGCGGTATCACCTCGACTTCGCGCTCGATGCGTCGCTCGTTGCCCAGCCCGTCAGAGATTGCGGCGGCGATCTCGAGACTGTCCGCGCCGGCCGGCACCTCGAAGGACACCGTGCGATCACCGGACGCGATGTTCGACCCGCCAGCCGTTGCCACGATCACGCTCGGCTGGAGATCCGACGGCAACACGCGCGTATCCCGTCCGCTGAGCTCGAGCTCGACGCGCGAGCCGGCCATGACCCGGTCCCCGACACCCGTGAGCTCGATTGGCGGCAGGCTCACCTCGGGGAACAGACGGATCCCGACCTTGCGTTCACTGAAGCGGTACGCCTCACCGGCGTAGGCCCGCACGCGGATAGTGAGGTTTTCCTGGACATCGACCGCGGGCATTGTCATGTCGACCGTGCCGGCGGCACTCACCGAGAGGCGGCGGTCGATCAGCTGCCCGTTGAAGTCGAGCAACGCGACCTCGACGAGCCGAAGCGGCCCGCCCCCTTCGACGCTGGTTTCATAGCGAACCGAAACCGCCTGCCCTTCACGTGCCGCGGCGTTGGACGTGGGCTCGAAGACGCTGACGTCGATACCGGAGCCGTCATTCGCCACCAGCGAGACATCGAAAGCATTGCCTGTCTGGCCGTCGATGACAGGCGTAAGGCTCGCCGTGGTTTCGTCAGCGGGCACCGTGGCCCAGCCGAATACCCGGGCACCGCGTCCGGTCAGGCTGTGGGCGGGGGCATCGAAGCCTTGAATGCGCGCGTGCTCGACGCGTGCGCCCTGCGCCATTTCCAGGCGCAGCGGCACGAGCGCCTGCTGGGTAAGACGCCCGCCGCTTGCCGGCCATGTTCCGGCCGCCGCCGACATCGTTGCGGTATCCCGCGGCACCGTCGCGGAGTCGGCCTGACCGGCACGGTCGATACGCGTGACGGCAATCGCGTCACCGGAGAGCTCCGTGCGCTCCAGCAACCAGGCACGCGCACCCTCGTGCCAGACCGGCTCTGCGGGCAGGACGTCGTCCGTGGCCGCATCCGAGAATACGATGGTCTCCCCGCCGGTGGACGCGGACGCCGGAATACCGGAGACCAGCACGCCGAAGGGCGTCTCGGTCAACTGTGGTGCAAACGCCGCAGGTTGCGCCTCGACTGCCAATGCGCGCGCCGTGATGTAGCCGTCGCGCTCGCCGGTCCACCGCGTGAACACACGTCCGCCAGCGAACGCCATGGTCGCGGCCTCGTTCGTGTCCATGGCCACGCGTTCGCCGTCCAGGAACGCGTGCCAGGTATTGTCCGCGTACGGCCCGTCCACCTTCAGCCAGAGTATGTCGCCGTCAGTAACCGCCGAGTGCGCGGTTCCATCGACCGGCAGGGTTTCGTGAACCGTCAACTCGCCATTCGTGCCGATTTGGTAGCGTTGCACGGACTGCTCGCCCCAGGCGAACAGCCACTGTCCGCTGACGGCCAGTCCCTCCATCCCCGGCAAGGCGGTAAAGAACCGCTGCTCCATCTGCGGCACATCGCCGGCGAGTGATGGGGCGAGGCCGTACACGCCGCTTTCGCTGAGCAGGAACAGGCGCCCCTGGTTCACCCAGCTATCGCGAATGGCCTCGCCGATATGCCGGCCCGCCAATGGCACGAACGCGCCGTTGCGGTACCTCACGGCATCCACGAGCGCCCCATGAGCGGTGTACACGGTGTCACCGCTCGCACCGAGCACGCGGCCGTACAGCCTGGAGCGGTGTGCCTGCCCCAGAGCGCCCCCGGTGACCGGCCAGAAGACGACAGCCCGCTCGCCGCCCGCCTCTTCCTCGGCCAGCAGCCCCGTGCCCGTGAACTCCAGCCGCAGAATGCTGCCGGAGTCTTCTTCCGCCAGAACGCTCTGGCGCGTGCGGACCCGATAACCCCCATCACGGAAATTGACCACCCAGGCCACTTCGCCGGCGAGTCGCGGCAGGGCAGCGATGGCGCCGGTCACTGCATCGGGGCTCGACGGCGTGTAGACCGTTTCGCTGCCGGAAGAATAATAGGGAACACGCTCCAGCTCGCGCTCGATGGTTTCTTCGTGCCCGGAGCGGTCGCGAAGATAGGCCGTCACGCCCACCGGTGCATCGCCGGGCGTTACCGGTATCGATTTCGGCCCCGCGCCGACCGGCTGTGTGGCCTGTACCGCACCACCGACCGGGTCGGTAACGACCACTTCGGAGGTCGTCGAGAAATCCTCCATGTTGGCCGGACGCGGCGCGTCGAGCCACAACCCGGTGCCACCGAGAACGCGCGTCGAGGGCTCGACGACGAGGTCGAGGTCCGTGTCTATGCCGGCATCGTGCTTGAGGTTCAGATATCGCTCGGCATGCAGGTTGCCGGCCTCCAGCCGGACCCGCACGACCGCGTCTTCACCGGTCACAGGCATGGCCACGGCATGGAGGAATCGCGCCGGATCGTCGTCACCACGATTGAACACGATCGGATCCGGGTTCCGGGAATCATCCGGATCGCCGGCCACGTCGAGGTGCAACGTGGCCTCCGGGACGTTCTGCACCAGCAATTCGAACGTCACCGACTCGCCTTCATGGAAGGTCGCGGCGTTGGCCGGCGAGATGATATCGACGCTCGGCTCTCCCTTGGTGGCGTCGAACGGCTGCAGCGTGACCGACGAGTCGTCGTCGGCCTTGCTCTGCAGACCGTTGGCATCCACCGCACGCACATCGACGGTTACCGGGTCCTCGCTATCGGGCACGAACCGGAACCGCCCCGGGTTATCGAGCACCTCGAAGGCGCCGCCATTGATACGCGCTTCCACGCGATCGATGCCGTAACGGTCGAAGGACTTGATCAGCACGTCCGTCGGCTCGTCGATCGGAATGCTCGAGCCATCCGGGGGCGAGACGATACTGACCGTCGGCGGTGTCGCGTCGAGCAGCAACGTATAGCTGCCGGTGACCTCGCGGAATCCATGGAAGCCGAACCAGATTCGCAGCACCACCGGGACCTGGTCATCCGGGATGTCGGCGAGCTTCGGATTCAGATAGGAAAGCGACGCAACCGCACTGCGATCGCCGGTCTCCTCCAGCTCCACCGGATATCGCCGATCGAAGACCTGCATCTCGGCGCGCTTGATGAGGTCCACATCGCCGGCCAGATCGAAGCGGATGTCGGCCCGGCTCATTTCTTCGACTTTGGCGGGCACCGTGCGCAGCGCCGAGATATCGATCTGCGGATCCACCGTGGCGATGGGGTAATCCACCTCGGCCGCACGGCCTTCCTCGTCCTTGACGCGCACGCGGACCACCAGATCCCCGTATGCCTCTTCGACGTCGAGGGCCAACTCGCCGTCGTCGTTCACGAACTCGTCCCAGGGCCCGAAACTCAGCCCCCCGTCCGTGGACACGCGATAATCGATTTCCAGGGCATCGGATGGCGTGATGTTGTCGACCGCGCTGGCCCGGAACGCATAGCTGCGGCCGCGGGTAACGGTCATGGCGGGGGTGACGGGCTCGCCGTCACTCAAGCGCGTCAGACCGACATCCTGTGGCGCGAGAGTATCCAGACTCGTTCGATGGGCCCGATAGGTGCCGTCGGTAACGCCTTTCTTGACGTTGTCGATGACGGTGTTGCCGTGCGCGTCTTCGATACCCTCGATGAGCATCTCGTAGCGCCGGTTCGCCGGAAGACGGCCGTCGCTCAGCGCCCGCAACGTGAGCTCACGGCTGCCGTCGCCGATGAGCTCGAATTCCGATGAGACCTCGCCCCCTGTCTCGCCGCTGTAGTCGCGCGGCGAATACGAGACAACGAATCCGCTCGCGGTAACGGGCTCCGTAAACCTCAGTTCCACGCGGCCATCCACGCCGACATTGGAGGCATGCACCAGGCGCGGCGGGGTATCGTCCACGCCCACCAGCTTGGTCGCCGCGGTGACGCTCTCGTCAGTCGCCGGGCGTCGCACGACCACCTGATACTCGGCGTCGTGGGCAACTTCAGGTGCGTCAAAGGTGAGCTCGCCATCGGAACGCCGGAAATCCACCTCGTTGGCGGGGGACGGCGTCTCCCCCATGTCGGCACGCATCAGGTGGAGGTGGAGATCCCCGTTCAACCCTTGACCGCTCACGGTGACAACCGTACCGCCGGAACCACTCAACCGATCCGGCCCCCGCGGGTTGTTCGTGCTGACCTCGTCGATCGTGATGGCCTGGGTGACGCGCACCGCCGCGGGCAATACGACTTCCTGATCCTCGAAGGATGCACGCAGCGCATGCAGCCCCGCGCCATTGACCGTGGCGCTGAATGTCAATTCGAAACCGTCGGACGACACGCTCCACGCGGATGCCGGCACGGCAGTGGAACCGATGGCCACGTCGGTGACATTACCCAGGTTCGCGCCCCGGACGACGAAGTCGGTGGCACGCCCGGTGACGGTTTCCGCGGGCGTCACGCTATCGAGCAGGGGTTGCTCGATGCCGAACGGTGGCTTGCCGGTCACGTTCCACGGCAGATCGTACGCAAGTGCGCCGCCGGCGATGACCTCGGCCGGTCGATTGAAAAGGCTCAGCCTGTAGTCGGTGCCCGGCTGGAATTCCCCGCCGATCGGGGTCAGCTCGAGCCGATCGCCGAGATACCGGGTATCGCCCGATACCGGGTCGTCGGTCTCACGGCTGCGGACGTCGAGCAGGACGTCCCGCCAGCCGTCTTCGGGACCGGTCACCCGGAAGCCGACGTTCCCGGTGGCATCGCGGACGAAACGGGCGGGCAGGGTATCGGCCGTGTTCAGCAGGGGTACGACCACACTGTGGTAACTGCCTCCGGCCCCCCACTCCAGGATGGAGCCGCGAAAGATCATCGGCTTGCCTTGCGCGGGTGCTCGTCCGCCCACGGCCACGATGCGCTCCAGGCTCAAGGCGCCGCTACCACGATCCGGCCCGATGTCGTATATGGAAAGGGCCGGCTCCGAGTCCGTGCGCACGGCCAGCAACTCGCCGTTGAGCGCGAGATTGCTGAATGCCAGGTCGGCGGTGCCCATTTCGCTCATCGACCCGTGGGAATGCACGCGGCTGATATCGAGGAGCTCGATGCGGTCATCGCCCAGCAGCAAGAGCTGTTGGCTGCCGAGCCGCAGGCCCTGGGGCGCCACCAGCCCATGGTAGCGTGACGCCACCACCGCTTCGGGATCGGACAGAGCCCGCGCTTCGACCTTGAGATCGTCCAGAACGTAAATGAACCGATCGTCGACGGCTACGGCCATCGCATCCAGCGGCACGTGCCGCCACGCACTTCCCCGCACGTGGCCGATGCGGATGCCGTCTCCGGCAGCGCTGACGAGGGTTTTGTCCGAAAGGAGCAGTCGGTCGTGATCGATTCCGTCGGCATTGCCGAACCGGTTCACGAGCTCCGGCGTGTACACGTTCGCCAGATCGTAGACGACCAGCTCCCTGGCATCGCCGACGATCAGTACCGCATAGCGCCGGGAAAGTGCACCGCCGTGCACTTCACTGCCCACATCGACACTCGCCAGGGAAACCGGCTCGACACTATCGCGCGTGGTGTAAAGCCGCATGCGGGTGCCTTCGGCGGCCAGGAACCGCTCGCCGGCCCTGTCGATCATGGACAACCGCCGATTCGCGTCGACGGCACTGAGACGCTTCTGGGCGGACAGGCGCACTGACAGGGCATCGGACATCGCCGCGGCGGAGCCCTCGGCGCCATTGTCGACTTCGACTTCCAGGCGCCCGACCGTCCGGTCGGGCACTCGGAAGGCTAGCGTCCGGGGATCGACGACCTGCAGGTCCTCCGCCGGTTGGCCATTGACCTTGACCTGCGTGATCGCACTGAGACCGGCGCCACGTATCGCGGCATAGGCGCCCGAATTGTAATCGAACAGATGATCGCCGAGGCGCACCGTCGCGCTACCCGGATCGTAGTGGCCAAGCGCTTCGATCGCCGATTCGGTGACGTAGACGAACGAGCCGGGCAACGCGGCACGCAGCGATCCGTTGGCAACGCTCACCCCGACGAGGCGGTTCTCCTCCGGCGCATTGGCGAGCGCCGGCAGCGTGAACACCAGCTCGCCTTCCTTGCGGGCAATCACGTCTTTCTCGGCGACTGCCATGCCGGCGATTTCGATTCGGCTATCGGCGCCGAAGCCACTGCCGGTGATGCGCACCTCGGCACCGCCGCGCCAACTGCCGCGAGACGGCTCGATCGCATCGATGGTGGGCCAGCGCTCGCCGGTGGCGACGAAACGGAACGTGTATGGCCGGCCGAGCTCGTTACCGTGAATGCCGGTGGCCGACGCTGCGACGTGAACACGATACTGATCGCCCGCCCGGTACGGACTCGCGGGGCGGAATATCAACTCCGTGCCGGAAGGCGCCACCCGGCTGGACACGGTCCCATCGACCGGCACACCGGAACGGGTCACCCGAAGGAGGCTGTCAGCACTCTCGGCGACCCGCTGCGGGTCCAGAATACGGTCGAACCGAACGGACACGGACTCGTCCGCGGCCAGCCGGCCGCCGGTTGCCGGACTCTGACCGACGACACTCAGGCCGCCGAGGGACACCGTATTCACGCCACCGCCCAGTCCGCCAAGTGCGACGTCGCCGGCGATGGGATTCTCGGCGGCTTCGCCATCCACGTAGACGAACCCGGTCCCCGCGTAGAACCCAGTGGCGCTGTCAGCGATTGCGTCGACGCGACCGGTCAACGCGAAGTAGTCGTCCAGCGACACCGTCTCGTCGAAACGACCATCGAGCCAATCGGCGATGTCGAATACCTGCAGATCGCCATCGCCACCGGCGACATGGAGCGATTGCCCGCGTAGCAGCAACTCCCCCGCCTGCACGTCGCCATGGCGAATGAGGTAGGAAAGGCGCAGTTGAGCGACGGGCGGATTATCGTCGCCGTCGCGCAGGACATATGCGATTACGCGACCACCCTGGCCGGTGGAGACCATAGCGAGATCGTCGTGCACCAGGAAATCGACGCCGGTCACCGAATTGCCATCGGTGTCCTGCAGGCGAACCCGGCGCTCGATTTCGAAACGCCCGGACATGGTCTCGATTTCCACCAGCTCACCGGCATCGGGTAGCAACGCCCACAGGCGCTCCCCGGAAGCGCCCACCCGACGCGGCACACCGCCCAGCGCGGCGGTATCGACCGTGCCCATGGCACGCAGGCGGCGATCAGTGCGTACACGGTAGATCTCCACACCAGCGTCGGTGGCGAGGTACAACACACCGCTATCCAGCGCCAGGCCGCGAGCTTCGTCCGAGAGGGAGACGTCGCGAAGCAGTTGCGGATCGGCGGCCAATGTCACGTCGAAGTGATACAGGCGCTGCGCACTCAGAAGGAAGAGATCGTTGCCTTCCAGCGCGACGTCGCGGAAACCATCCGGCGGGAGTGTTTCCTGGAAATGGTACGGCCTGGTGTCGTCAGCGAATTCGCGCTCGATCAGCTCGGGATTCACCGGATCCGACAGGTCGGCGAGCGCGAGCTGGCCCTGTGAGGTTGAGACCGATTTGTCACGCTCGCGTCCCTTGAGGTCGACCGGCTGATAAGACCCGCCGGTGACCGCGTAGAGGATATCGTCCTTGACCACCGCCGCTGTGACCGCGCCGAGGCGGTCATCGTCCTGGCGAAGGTCCACCGAACCGGTTTCACCGTTCGCGTAGAAATAGCCATCGGCGAGCGTACTCGCCTCATCCGGGAACAGATCGCTGGTGACGGTCACGTCGGCATAGCCGAAATCACCCGCGGGGGCACGTACACGCAGACGATTGCTGCTCAACAGCCGCAGATCACCGGCGACGCGCTCTCCGATACGCACCGTCAGATGATTGTTGAAGCCCAGGCCGTAGAGGTCGACGGTGTTGCCGCCCTGGGGCGGCCCCTGCTCGGGCTCCACGTCCTGCAGGTGAACCGGCGGCTGCACCACGATGGCGCCCTGCACGTTCGCCGGCGCGCCGCCGGTGGCCAGTGTCACCGGTAGCGCGACCGCCTGACGGCTCAACGCCAGCTTCGGCAGGCGGAAACGCAGCTCACGGTTCGTCACCGAGACGATCTGCGCCTGCGATATGCTCTGACTGGCAACACTGAGAGAGATCGCCGAAGGCTCGTCACCGAAACCCGAGCCTTCGATCACGGCGGTTTCGGTGCCGTCGGCATGGAAATAGTGGTTCATGGGACCGTCGGGCCCAAGCCGGCGCACCGAGTCGATCGTGGGACGGCTGCCCTGGGCCAGGGTGTAGCGAAGCTCGACGGACTCCGCCAGGTGCTCCCCGGCCAGTGAGGTGAGCGCTTCGGTGATCCGAATCCGAACGGGGCCGTGATACCCGCCGCCGGCCTCGAACGCTATGTCAATCCGGCCTCCCCGTACGGTGTTGGTGCCGGCGACGCTCGCCGCAGCCGACGGGAGCGGCTGTCCGGCATCGTCGGTGACCTCGACGGCGTCAGCGAGCGACGTATCCGCCGTGTTGATGAGCTGACTCAGCCAGACACTCACCGTCTCCCCGCTCACGAGCTCGCTGCCGCCGGAGGGTGACACACTCGCGACGGCGAGCCCCGGGGAGACGGTATCGATAACGCCGGTACCGTCATCGACGTACACGTGACCGTCGTTGGCGAACGCCTCCGTTCCACCGTCGACAACGCGTTGCCAGTAGGCGGTTTCGTACGTGCCGTCGGACGTCCGTTCGAGAACAAGATACTGGGTTACGGGCGTCTCGCCCCCCTGGTCATCGGTTTCGGGCGCCCCCCGGAAGGTGAGGACGATGCGACCGTTCTGGACGACGAACGAAGCCGGCGCGTCGCGGTCGGAAACCCGACCGCGGGGCACGGCCTGCACCTCCGCCTGGTCATCGGGTAGGTTGTTGAAGGTCGCGATATACAGCTGGTTACCGCGGCGAAGCAGGACGTAGAGCTCATCACCCACCCACTGGATGTCGAGCGGCTCACCGGCCCGTTGTCCCTCGGCGAGGACGAGCGAGCTGTATCGGGGCGGCGGATCGAGCTCCGCGTCGGCGAGATCGAAGAAGCGCACGAAGCCGGTTTCGTCCATTTCACTGGCGACGGACAGCGCGACGATGCCACGCCCCGGGTGAACGGCCACATCGGTCGCCCGGTGTCCCGGCACGGGCCTGCGGGTCAGCACGTGCGGCTTCTTCGGATCGTGGATATCGACGACCAACAGCCCCTCGGAACCGTTCGCGAGAAACGCGAGGTAGTCCTCGACGGCTACGCCGGTAACCGGCTCAGACGTACGGACCTGTGTCAACCGGACGGGGCGCTCCGGTACGGCGATGTCGTAGATCTCGAAGCCGCTCTCCATCAGGAAACGGTTGTCCTCGGTCGGCGCGCTACCGCCGTTGACACCGACGTAGAGCAGATCGCCGCGAACGACGGAGCCGCCAATGGTCATCGGCGGATAGTTGGGCAGATCGATGTCCTGGCCGTCGTCCACCGTGTAGGAGAACTGCCCGACCTTGACCTCGCGACCGCCGGAGAGCAGCAAAACGTCGTACACGTCGGGCGCTTCGACCCTCGGGGCCTGGAAGGTCATGGTCTCCAGGTCCACGACATCTTCCCTGAGGTCGGCCACGACGACGTCGTCCGTAACCGCTTCCGAACGAATGATACGTCCGTCACTGGAACGCAGAATGACCTTCGAGCCCGGCAGCACGACGGGACGGTCGGCCGTGATCTCCACCTCGACACCGCCACCGGCGCTCCCGGCCGACGGGGACACATCGATACCTGCATCGCTCAGCGACGCCCCGAGAACGATCGCTCCCGGGTACCTGGCGGCAAGCTCCTGATCCTCGATGCGCAGGTGATGCTCGCCGGGTTCGAGCGGCAACACCCCGAGGCTGCCCGGCGGAATGCGGAGCTTGCCCTCGCTCAGCCGTTCGACCGGGACCTGGTACTGATCGACGTATGCCTTGAGCACACCGCCACCGCGAAAACCGCTGCCGTGGACGATGATCTCCCGCGGCTCGCCGAGGCGCTGCATGCCGCCTTCCACCGAGTCGATCCGGGGACGCACAGCCCCGCCACTGGCGGCGCGGACGCTTGCGGTAAACGGCACCCAAAGCCCGGAGCCACGCAACGTGCGCGCGTCACGAACCTCGACCGTATAGGCCACCCCGGCCTCACGATCGAAGGTCACATCGTAGGTCGTGGCAGAACCTTCCTCGGGCGATACCGGGGTAATCTCATGTGGCACGATGCTGTCGTCGTCATTTCGCACCACCGTTACGGCGTTCCCACCGCGCAGGGAATCCACGGTCACGGGTTCATTGAACGTGAGGCGATACGCCTGCTGTGCACCGATGAATCCGCCATGGGCTACGGAGACATTGCGCACGAGCGCCCCGGGCAATTGCAGATGAGCCAGGGCGGAGGGTCCCGGGACCGCTACCAACCGGTCCTTGAACACATCCACGCCATGGATGGTCTCGGTATTGCCCGCCGAGACCACCTTCGGCTTCAACGGCTCGCTGATATCCAATACGACGACGCCGCCACCGCTCGCGGCGACGAACACCACGTTGGCCATCCGGCGCAGACGTACGGCCTGCCCCGGGACTTCCTGCAATGCCGTGTCCATGCGGAAGCGGGTACGCTGCTCGGGCTTGAGGCGGTGGAAAATCTCGACCCCCTGCGCTCCCAGGGCAACGATGACATATTCACCGTAGGTGACGACGTCACGGACATTTCCGCCGACCTGGTAGACCCGCTCCAGCGCGGGATCGAACAGATTGACTGCCTGGAGCTCACCGTCGTCGCTGCCGGACGGTGGGTTCGCGGTGATCGGGCGGAAATGACGGCATTCATCACCCGGCAGCCAAGCGCGACCGCCGGTTTCACCACCTGCGTATAGCCAGTCACCCGCCCGATGGACCGTGTTGACGCCCTCCAGCGCGGGGGCGTCTCCGACGTAAACCGGATCATTGGCGGCGAAATAGTTGATACGCTCGACCCGGCCCGCGAAACCGGATCCGCTGGTGGTGCCACATGGCATCTTCGGCTTTTTGTCTGAGCTCACACCGCTGGCACGTGCCGCGAATGCGGTATCGCCCGCCTTGACGACGTCCACGACCACATCGCTCAACGACGCGCTGCGAACGCGTGAGAGCGTCTGCAGTCCATTCTGCTCGTCCAGGTTCAGACGGGTCACACCGCCGGTGCCGGTGGCCACGTAGAGTCTCTTGCGGTCGACACCCTCTTCGCGCTCGACCACCGGCGAGATTCCCAGGCCATCGACTGGCAACGGCGGGACCGGCGTCGCACCGTCCAGGTACGACTGGAATACGCTTCCTCGATCAGCCGACGGCAATGGCGACGCCCCGCCGACGAGCAACGGGCGTTCCGGCGTCTGAACGTCGAACGTGCCCGCAATCACGGTCTCCGCAAACGGCTCGCCTTCGTACTCGAGCACGCTGTAGGAATCCCGTTGGAACTGATCCAGGAAGTAACCGCCGCTGGTAACCGCCACGCCGGTTGCCTGGTCCACCTGCACGTGCCGCGGCCGGAATACGGCGCTGGCAGAGCCAATGACCTTCAGGCCATACCCGAAACCGCTTTCCCTGGGTAGCTCGGTTTGATTGCCATAGCGGTCTTCGCCGCGGACCGGGTTGCGCCCCACCGGCCCCCCGCGAGTCACTGCGGTCAATCGATCTTCGGCAACGACACGAATATCCGTGACCGGCACGTCGCCAATACGGATCTTCAACCCGTCCGTCACCGTGTTGCCCGACTCGAACCCACTGCCCCGAATGATGACCGGCGTTCCACCAACTACCGCTCCCCACCTTGGCTCGATGGAATCGAACTCGATGGCGGCGTCCACGATCAGGCCGCCACGCAGCACCGCCTCGCGCCAGACGCCGTCCTTATCGAACGCCACACTGACGTCGTACTGGCCTGCTTCGGCGATCGCCGGAATGACGATGTGAGCGATACCCTGGCGCTCGTTCTCCGCATCGGTCTGGATACGCTCGATATCCACCGGTTGCCCGGCGATGCGCACACGCACCCGTTGCGGGTCGGATGGCATACCCAGCGCCGACACTGTGCCCAGGGTTTCCCGTCCCGCGGAAACATGCCGCGGCACGACATCCACGACGCGAATGCGATCCGGACGCCCGCCGCGATAGGTGAATTCGAAACGTTGTGCGCGGGCGAGCTCGTAGAGCGTTACCTGTGTGTCGTCATCCAGTGGTTTGACGGCCTGGACACCGGCATCCACGACGGCCGCGACGGTATCCCCGACTTTCAGCCCGCTGGCATCCTCGAGGGTGAGGATCGCGTCATTGTTGACGATCTCCACGCCAATCGGCAAAGGCACACCGTCCGGGCCTTCCAGGCGGAAGTGGCCCTCGTTGGGCGGCCACTGATCGATCGCCTTGTTGAACCGGATATGGACCTTGACCGCACCACGCGCATCGCGATCGAGAATGCCGTTGCCGGGATCGACGTCGTGGACCTTCAATACGGCGTCCCGCGTGACCTGCACGACGCTGCCGCCTCCCGCGATGCGCCCGCCGCTGATCGCCGCGTAGTCGCCTGCGTATACCGCTTCGACCCTGCTCCCGCCCAGGGCTTCCATACCCGGCATCACGACAGGCTCGGCGGGATCGGTGACGTCGACGGTCACGATACCTGCCTCGCCCAAGGCAAGATGGGCCATACCTCCGTTGACATCGACATCGTAGACAGGGCCCTGGTCATCGACACGAGCGACTACCCGCAAGTCATCCGGGCTGCGCAGATCGACCACGACCATGCCGTTGACCCCGGCAGCCAGGTAACCGTATCGCCCCTGGACCGCCACACGGCTCGCCGGGATCGGCAGCGAGTCGGCCACCCGGTACCCGAAGTCAGGACCATGCTCCACCAGGTAGAAACCGCCGCTGTTCTCGTCGTCTTCGTTGACGAGCTTGTTCTCGGCCACGTCGAACTCACCGGCTGCGACGGCGTACCGCTCGGGGCCGTCAACGCCGGTATCCACGGCAGTCGTGTCCAGTGCCGGTACTTCACCGGGGAGCACGAAATTATCGGTCAGGTAGGCCTTGGTCTGGAGATGGATATCGACAACACCCAGGCCACGGCTACCCAGGGCCACCAGCGCCCGCTTGTTGACCGCCTCGATACCCCGGGCGAGATCGGAAAACAGCGGCAGCGACTTGATGACCGACGCGCTGGCGGGGTTTTCGCTGTCGAAGCCGAGTACGAACAGCCGGGCATCCGCGCCGCCGCCCCCGGACGGAACGCCCGTGACCAGGACGCGGTCCATCCCGCGCTCGAAATAGGCATCCACGCCGAGTGCCACGTAACCATCCGGCAGACCGACCTGCGCCACAATGCGGTCATCGACGTTGTCGCCGTCTTCGTCGATCTTGTCGAGCAATTCGTCCGCTTGCCCCGACGTATACGCGGAGGAATCGATGTTGTAGACGAGCACACCGCGATTACCGACGGCGGCGACGGCGTAGGTTCCCGTCGGATCCACCGTGACATCGTATATCCGGCCACGGTCCCTGATGGCGGCCTGGGCAGGCTGCTGATAGAAGAACGCGTTCTCCAGCCCGATCTCCCGACCACTATCCAGGCGGACGGTCACGTCCACCGGACCGACGGCCCCAGCCGGCGTCACCACCTCGACGGTTTCCTCATCGAGAATCCGGACGTCCTCCTCCGGGACCGGCGTTTCACCGAAATACACGGAGAACTGTCCGTCCCCGGACTGGAACCCGGCGCCGGTGAGGGTGACCCGGGTTCCGCCATTCACGCTTCCCTGCGCGGGACTGATGCCGGTCAGACCTATCGATTTCACGTATTGCACGGCTCCAAGCCGCGTATCGCTGCCGCCGGCCGAATTGCGTGCCCGAAGCGCGGCAGGCCCCGCCGGCGCTGCGGGAACGTCGATGGTAAAGCGTGTTCTGGCCGCGCCGACGCTTTCCTGGGAGACGATCGCGGCCGCTCGCCCACCAACCAGGAAGTCCGTATCTGCAGCGTGGCTGATCACCACATCGACTTGCCCGCCAGAGGTGTTGACGAAGTGCGGGTCGACACTCTCGATGACCGGCGGTCGCTGGTCCGCGGCAGCGGTCGAGAAGCTGACCACATGATCGAACAGACCTTCCGTGCGGCGACTTCCCAGAACACCCGAGAGCTCGAGCCGAAAATCACTTGCCGGCGCAAGCGCATTCTGTGGCGTCAGAATCACGACGTTCGGGTCATTGGCAGCCCCGGCTATACCGAACGCCACCGGTTCGCCCTCGTCAGCGCCTGTCTCCCGGACCAGAGCGACATGTGGGGCAAGGGACGCCTCGATATCCGACCCGGCCGGCGCCGGCGGGCGATTGAAACGGAGCTTCAGGCTCGTGCTCGGACGTACGCCGTCGCTACCGTCAACGGGATCGGACGCGACAAGGTCGAGAATATGGCTGTCCGTGAAGTGCAGGACGGACCGCCATATATTCCCACCCTTCTCCAGCACATTGGTCAGAATCAGCCCGTCGTCTGTCGCGCGCACGCCTCTGACGTGGGACTCGCCCGGCAGGACGAGCGCGTCGAGCAATCCGATATCCGCCGGCCTGCTGAAATCGTATACACCAAGGTAACTGCGATACTTGACGCCTGCGGCGAGGATGGCATTCAGATCTTCGACGGAGTCGACCTCCTCGTCCTCCGGGATCTTATCGGGGGAAACGACGTCCTTGAACTCGCGGGTTCGTCCGGTTGCCGCAGCGGTCCTCCCTGCCCCGATCGCGAGTATATCTCCCGGCACCCGGAAGCCGTGAGGCTGGTATACGCCCCGGTTCCGGAATGCACCGGCGTCAGTGACCTCATAAAGCTCCAGCCCCTTTTTGCCGCCGTGAACCAGCTCGCCGGGCGCACCGGTCGATGCCGAAGGACGGTTCAGCGAGGTAAAGCTCAACTGCGGCAAGGTCGGGACCGTAATGTCGTATACGGCATAGCCGGACGGACTCGCGGTCCGTACGTGCAGTTGGTGACCGATCACTTTCACTGACCGGGGTCGTAGATCATGGTCGACCCCATCGACTCGGACCCGTTCGATAACGCGTACGACCGATGGTTTCAACGGATCGGCAGTATTCAGAACCGCAACGCCGTCCTGGGGACTCGCGACGAAAAGCAAATCGTCAGCCGCGGTGATGGACATTCGCGCATTGTCGGCGGACATGACCCCATCGAGCGTCGAATTGGCGACCGACTCGAAGGGCAGCGGCAAGGCATAGAGGATATCCCGATCCTTTCCTTCCGAATCGGGCTCCCCGTCTGCGGGGAGCTCATCTTCTCGATCATAGGTCAGCAGGAAGGATCGGCCTTCGTATTCCGTATCGATCAGCGGGAAATGATATCCGCGCGCACCAACGTAGAGCTGGTCGGCGGTTAGCGCCATATCGTAAGGCACGAGCTCGGGCGGTAGATTGAAATAGCCGAGCCCATGCATCGGGGCCGCTTTGCCCAATTCCGCCCGATCGTAGTGAATCAAGGAAATCCACCCCGGGGCGAACTCCTGGCGCATCGCTAACGGGTCGGAGACGCTTTCCGGAAGGGAGCTCCCTGGCGACAGTATGGAGATGTCGTGAAGAACGCCGCGCCCGAGCGCGTACACGAGACCCAGATCGCGATCGTGTGCGGTGTCCTGAACGATTCCGGGTGGCAGCTTGAGCGGGTCGGGAACATATTCCTTGTCTCCCTGAAGCTGTCTCACCTCACTGCTGTCGAACCGGACAGTGGACGCCAAGCTCCGGTCGACTACCAGACGACCGTAGAACATGGCTTCCGGGAGCACATGGCGGCGTTCGCCGTCTCGCACTTTCACATCGACGAAGCCCCGATACGAATCCCCGAAATCGGGAACCACCCAACTCAAGCGCTCGGCGCTCATCAGGTCCAATCGGTCCCCGTCAACCGGCACCGTAACCGCTTCGGATGGTTCACCCGATGGATAAGCGACAAGCTCGACACCCGGATGAAATCCGTGCCCGATGACGCCGACGCGATCCCCTTGGCCCGCTTGCGAGACTCGGACAACGGACGGGTCGATGAAAGAGATTCGCAATAAATCCGTATATACGAAACCGCCGAGCACTGTGTCCTGCAAACCCTTTGCGGTCTCGACCCGAACCGCGGCCGGCCCGGCATAGTTCGGCACTGTGGTCGCCACGATTCGGTCAACAGGGCGCTGCGTCGTCGCCGGCGAGAAGTCCTCGACCGTAAGCTGCTGACCACCCACATATAACGACGGATTGTCACCGAAGCCGGTACCGGTAACGACGAGGCGGGTACCGCCTTCGACGCTGCCGTTGTCCGGCTCGATCTGCTCGATATCCGGTTTGGAGCCACTGGCGACCGCCGTCGAGAAATTGAGCACGAAATCGTTCGCCAGTGCCCCGCCCGTGAGGGGCACGAGTCCGGACTCGAGGACAATGTAATAGCTCGTGCCGGGCTCCAGTGTCTTACCCACGTGGGGTACCAAACGGATGAATCGACGTGCATCGTTGCCGTCACGCTCGGCGAAGCCGATATCGAACCGGTCGGTAACCTCGACGCCCAGCTCGGGGTCACCAGTCATGACGCGAACGTAGTCAGCCAATGGCACGTCACTGGAAAGAACGTGCGACAGCTCTATTTCGATCGCCGCGAGATCTGACGGGACATCACCGGCTCCCTCCAGAGGCTGGCTGCCAAGTACCGTCAAAGCGGGTAACCGGACACGGTCGATACCCCGTTTGGCACCCGCGACCTGCAGCGCCCCGCGGGCTACCGTTGCACCTCGTGCGGCGAAATCGTCTGCGCTCGCATCGCGATGGATGACGACAGGTGTCGTTGCGTCCCGGCCCGGCTGTCCCAGCGCCTCGATATCAATCATCTCGACGACGGACTGGGACGGTTGGTCCTCCTGGTCGGAATAGTGCGTAGTCGCGTAGGCATCACCGCCGCTGACGAAAACGTCGTAGACGCCATCGGCGACGAAGTCCGGACGCTGAGGCTTCAGCTCGACGACATTCGACACACGCGGGTCATACGGATCACCGATATCGATCACGTTGACCTGAGAAACACGTCCGTCGCCGGCCATGTCCGCGACAAAGGCCCGGTTGCCCTCGACCGATACCCGGTTCGCCACTCCCAGAGTATCCACGCGCGCCACGATGGGGTTGGAAGGATCGGCCAGATCGGCAACCACCAGGCCCTCGTGAGAAGCCGCGATGAACGCGAAATTGCCCCGGACCACGACATCCCGGGCAAGCCCGTTCGGCTTGATGTAACCGACTCGGTACGGCTGCGCCAGATCACTGATATCGACCAATTGAACGCCGCCGGGGCCATTGGCGACCAGCGCCAGGTCATCACGGCGCGCGACGCCGTATACCTGTGGGTACGGCATCGCGATACGCCCAACGAGCAGGTACGGGAGGCCGAACTGATCGTCGCCATTGCGTGTATTGAACAGCAACAGCTCACCATCGGTGTGTCGCGTATCAAAGCGCCCGGTTTCGGGATTTTCTTCGATGGTTTCCTTCAGGCTCTTGACGAATCCGAGCTCCCCGCCCTCGGATTGAAGTCCGACACCCGTCTTGGCAGCCAGAACGAAGTCTGCATCCGCATGCAACTCGCTGATCGCGCCGGTGAACACCTCCGAGGCTCCGGCCAATAGCTCGGAGTGGACGAACCGTTCACCGTCACCAGTGGGATACTCATTGGTCCCATCCGCGATGAACAGGCCGGTACGGGGTGGGTGCGGCACCTCTTCCGGGGGTAAATTACCCAGCCCCGTCTCCAGCGGCACCGGGTCCACGCTCGACCAGGCCCCGAGCAACGCTCCCGTCCGCTCGGGGCCACGGAACTGCGCGACCGCCGTGTAGTAGACGCTTTTCGCTTCCAATTTGGTTTTCTCGCCGAACCGTCCGGCATTCCCCGGTCCTTCGGCGGCGAGATAACGTCGTTCGTCGATACCCAGGCCGACTTCGTGTGTCGTAACCGACTGTTCGGCGTGGTTCGGTGTGTCGACGCGCACGGCGACTCGCACCCGCTCCTCGGCGCCGGTGCCTCGCGACAGCACCGCGCCGTCCACGAAGCGCTTTCCGTAGATGTAATAGTGTCGGTCGGGATCGTCATCCGGCACTTGAGGCCCGGTATCCACCTGCCTCTGCAGCTCGACCTGCCTGGAGGCGACTTGCGACCAGGTACCGCCGCTGCGGCGTTCGCGCACCAGACGTGCAGTGACCGTGCGTTTCGACTCTGCCCCGATATCCTCTACCGCCGCAGTCAACTGAACCGGCTCGGCTTCGGTGAGAATCTCACCGTCGGCCGGGCTGATGATGGACAGCCTGGGAGCCACCGTATCCTCAACCTGCCCGACCCTGACCGTCTCGGTTCGCGCCGTATTGCCGACGATGTCGTGCGCCACGGCGTGAATCACGACTCCATCGACGCCTTCGGGGGGCGTCAGGCTGGCCATATAGGCATTTTCGCCACCCGCGGTTCCATTCCTGTGGGCCAGGGACTGGTGCACGGTCTGTACGGGGACGTCGTTGAGGAAGAAGACAACGCGGTCAACGCCGTCAGGCCCGAGATCGTCAATAACCTGGGTTCTGACCTCGATTGGCTCGCCCGATATAACGGCCGTCTCATCACTATCCGGATGCACAATGGTCGCGCTGGGCGGCTGGTCCTTCGCGATCGTGAAGGCGCGTGGCTGCGACGGCTCCGACCGGTTGCCGTCCACATCCTCCGCGTCGGCACGGAACAGTAACCGAGCGCCGACCGCGCCCTCGGGCACTTTCAGGTGGTACTGGAACGGTGCCGCGATGTCTTCTCCGATCTGCTCGAACGCGGGAGACTCGTCGCCGGTAACCAATGCCTTTTGAAGGCGCACGGACCCCACACCGGATTCCGGGTCGGCCGCTTCGACCGCGACGATGATCTCGCGCCCCTCCGTCAGTTCGGTAAGGTCCTGTCCCAGATTGAAGCCCCGGCTGTCCAGCACCTTGATTCTCTGAACCTGAGGAGGCTGGTTACTCGTCAGCGTAACGCCACGCTCCACATTGCTGGCGTTACCAGCGCCGTCGCTCGCCCCGACACGCAGCAGAAGTGGCATGTCGGATGGTGGCTGCCCGTTCGCGTTCGCGTAGTCGGCGATGCGCTTCAAGGCAATCGAGCCCTGGTAGGGCGGCTCCGAGAGCACCTCCTGGTGGACGACCTCGTCGTCTGCGACGGTACCGTCACCGTTACGATCCGCCAGCAGGCCGACACGAACGGTCGAGACTTCCACGTTGTCCTGAATCTCCGCCAGGTACTGGAGTGCACCCTGCTCGACGACACTCGCTCCGGTTACCGGGCGACGGAGCGTTATCTCTGGCGGCGTGAGGTCCTCGGTGACGTGCACCACGAGCGGCTCAGGTGTCTCCGCGGTGCGCGGTTCCCCCAATCGTCGCTGCTCCACCGCGGTGGCCGTTATGGACAAACTCTTACCGGCCTGCCCGTACGGGACCGGGACGAGGAACTCGAACGGATAACGGGAATCGGTAAAGGCCCGATCTCCGTTGACGAGCCCCCCGACGTTCAACACGACCCGCTGGATGCCGAGGTCGTCGACCGCATTGACCTGCACGAGCAGATATTCGCCCTCGGCGACCTCGCTTTCGTCTTCCGGCGCACCGATGGCCACACTTGGCGGCTCATCACGAACGAGCTCCAGGTTCACGGTCTCGGTGGCACGATGCCTGTCAAGATCACCGAACCGCACACCGTAGGTGTCGACTGCCTCCAGTGCCAGTGTTACGACGTTGCTCTCCGGCTCGTCTGGATCAACCGCGGGAACCGGAACCTGGAAAGTATAAGGGGGCTCTCTCAGCCGAAGCTGATGGAATCGTTCGCCCCCCGCTTCGCGACAAGTCGCACGTACTCGATGCCAACGTCATCGAATGCCTTCACGTTGACGCTGAGCTGCTCACCTTCGACGATCTTCTCACCCGGGTTCGGAGCCTCCACGTCGATCACCGGGCGTTCATCCGGGTGGATTCGGTAGGCCACCTCCCGGGTGCGCTCATTACCCGATGCATCCCGCACGACGACCTTCACCCAAAGATCGAAGCGCGTTTCGTCGCCGACCGGCACAGACTCGAAACGGCTGGCTATCTGTGCCAACCGGTCAACGTTGAGCAGCTGCCGATATACCGGCGTGTCAATGTTGACCGTGGACACCGGTTCCGCATCTTCCGCCGGGACGTTGCCGATCGTCCTCAACGCTGCGCCGTAATCCTCTTTATGGTAAGCGCCCCCCGCTTCCCTCACGGCATACGCTGTGTAGAGCTCCAGTTGCTCGACCTTTACGTTATCGTACGCCTGGAAGGCGAGTTTGAAATCCGACGCTTCCGGGGGGCCGAACCCGGGACCGGGTTCGCTAATGGCCACCTCCGGATTGATATTGTCGGCCACGCCATCGAACGTAATCTCGTGACGCCCCACGGCATTATCGGCGTCTCGGACGATAGCGGTGAGTGTCACCGGCTCGTTGAACTCGATCAGCCCTGCCGGCACGCCCATGACGAATGCCTTTTCTTCGGCATAGGGGCTGTCTCGCCGGCCGTACTCATCGGCCATCGCAACCCCATAATCGGCTTCGATGCGGTCATATAGGGCATCGAAAGCCTGGAGTATCACATCGCGACCACCAATCGCCTCGTCTTCGCGGATATCGCGTTCCGAAACAGTCGAAAGCTTCACGCCATTCGCATAAACTTCGATATTCTGATCGCTCAATTCGCGATCGTCGGTCGCCACCACGCCGACTTTAATCTTGAACGTGCCGGCAGCGATCTGCTGGCCATCCGCAGGTGCCGTAATTCGTACGCCGGGCGACATATTGGTCTGGGGGTGAACCACAAATGTCCGCTTACGGCTGTTGCCGCCACGGTCGGTTACCACCAACTGGTATTCCGTGGGCTGATTGCGCTCGAAGAGTAATTGCGCACGAAGCTCGTCCTCGGCGACCGGAGCTGCCGGACAACGATTGTCCCAGTCCTTCCGATACTCTTCGACTCGTTCACCGCCCGGCTTGACGCGATAAATCACATAGTTTTTCAAACCGGCGTCATCACGCAGCGTCGTTTCGACACCGAAACTTTCACCGACGCGCACCCAGAACTCGTTGAGATTCAATCGCTCGGGCGCGGTCAGAACTTTTTGATACGCACCATTAACTTTGTAACTGAGAAAAGCGTCGAATTGAATCTGTGGAGGCTTATCCGCCCTCACCGGCAACGTCACGAGCTTTTCAGCTGTCGCGCCACTGTGGTCTTCAGCGACCAGGAGCAAATCCAGATTCCCGCCGGCACTCCCTGCCGGCACATCGAAAATCAGCTCATAATTCTCTTGCAGGTATTGCCCCGGCACTTCGTGCACCAGGTCACTGCGATCACGATACAGGCTTAATTTTTTTATCCCGCCGGAGTTATCAAGTGTTTGCGCCTGAATCCGCAGGCGCTCCGTGGGAACGACGGTTCGCCCTTGAGGTGGCTGATCCACGCTCAGGGTGGGCGCTTGCTGGTCGGCGACCAGGTCGTAAACTACCAGCGGCTCAAGCGCCACCGGTCCCCGTTGGTCCGAATATCGGTCGACGCCGTGCGCGAAGACCGCCATGCGTGCAATCCTTGGCCGCGCCGGCACGGGAACGGCATATGACGTTCCCTCCTCAACAGGCCCACCTTCCGCGGTGGTATTAGCACGTTGCACGGGTCGTGATGCCACGATTGCCTCTCCATCGTCATTGAGGCCGGCATCATCGATAAGGGCGGTCATGACGAGGTTGTCACGCCGGATAATGCCCTGTGAGCGTCCTTTCACGGCATGGCCGCGAGCCGCGTCCAGAGTACTCGCGTGAATTCGCAAGCGATTTACGAAAACATCGATAGAATCGCCATTCGCAGCCTTAACCAGGGGAACGATGTCAACGTAAGCGACGTGCTCATCATTTCGTTCGGTCGCGAACAGGCTCTGCACATTGGGTACTTCGCCGCCTCGCAGCTCATAGGCTTCCTGGTAGGAGCTGCACAGACCGGAGACATAACGGATCACACGGTAGCTGACGCTGCCCCCCGCAACCGGGTCCACCGCGATCTCGGCCGAAGAGCCTTCGGTCATATTGGGCAGAGGCCTAACACGAAGCCGGCCGTCCATGGCCTCAAGATAGGGGGTTCCGGCAACACGCACGGTAGCGGACCTGCCATCGGCCTCCGGGTAGGCATACGAAACGACGGGCATAAAGCCGTCATCCGCGTCTGCGCTTCGGAATGCACCGGTCGGGTCACGTGCGCCCCCTGCACCGACACCATGCAGGGACGTATACACGGGCATGTATCGCACCGGTGCATCCGGGGCCGCCAGATCATCTTCGATATCCAGCGTATGGAAAGCGATCGCGCCCTTGACGGGGTCGCTTTCCGGATCGAGATCACTGAGTGACAGCTGCGGCGCAGTGTCAGGCGTTATGCGTACAACCCGGGTTTCGCGGACCGCGTTCCCCTGTGTATCGGACGCCTCTACCACAACCGTCACGGGCACGCCGTCGGCCGGTACCGGCGTAAACCGATCGAGTCCCAATGCGACGTCCTGGACAGTTATCGCTGACTCATCCACGCCCTGGTCTGCCGCCAGGACGGATTCAGGGCGATCGGCCAGGTAAATTTTGTAGTCGGCCACCGAGACGTTGTCACGGATCGTTACCGTCGGTGTGACGGGCCAATTCTCCGCGATCACTTCGGGGAGGTCATCGATCGTCACCGTGGGCGCCTCTTCATCGCCCAGGATGGTTACCGGCACCGCCGGCCCGTCGGTGGTGTTGACGCCCCGGTCCTTGACACGAACGACCAGCGTTACACCGTCTTTCCCCTGCCACCTCAACGCGGATTCGGGCACCACGACACGGCCTTCGAACTCGGCATAGAACCGACGGCCAACAATGACATCGCCAAAAGAGTCCGGGTTCGGAACGCGACGCTCCTCCACACGATCTTTTCTGGAGAGGACCGCCCACTCCAGCGAGAGCTCGCCACCATTGGGTCCGACCAGCACGGCCTCGATGGAGTCGATGTATTGGTTATCGTTGGCTTCCCCCAATACCTCCACGGTATCGCCGGCGGTGACCGACAATGGCTCGCTGGGGGACTCAACCTCAATTCTTGGTGCCTCGAGGTCATCGAGGATCTCGACTTCCAGCAACGCCTCGGCCTGATTGCCGCCTGAATCCACTGCCAGTGCACCGATGCGTAACGCACCATTCTCAGCACGGTGCGGTATCCGCATATGCGCGGAAAGGTACTCATCGGCAGGGATGCCTTCCGGGCCGGGATCGATTGTCTCCGTGAACAGGCGTTTTCCGTTGCTCTCGATGAAAAACTCGACTTTTTCAACGGACCGGTCATCGACGGCACGTACCGTCATGGTAAATGGCTCACCCTCGACCAACCGGGAGCCCTGTGCCGGATCGCGAATGGTTATCTGCGGGGGCCGGTCTTCCCCTAGCGCATAGCGCCAATCGGTTTCCCTGACGTTGCCGAATACATCGCGCACCTCCACTGTCAGAACCAGCTCATCACCGTTTTCCGGAACATTCAGAGTGAAGGCCCCATCGGCGGCGGCTGAGTCGGGCGTGCTTCGATGGATTTCTTTAGACGCCCGAAGAAAGCGGACCAGCTCGATGCGCGAATCGTCGTGTGCCTTCCAATGGACGTCGACTTGATCACCACGATAAAGCGTGCTGCCTTGAGTTGGCTTGCTAACGCCTATCGTCGGTGCCGTATTGTCCGGTTTGATCTTCAGCGTAACCGTGTCGTTGCCGCGCGAGCGCTGCCCGTGGTCGTCGACTGCCTCGACTTGAACCGTTAACGTGTGGGACTCGTTGCTCAGGTCGAGCTCGCCAAGGTCGACCCGAACGCTCGCTTGCGCGGTCTTCCCCGGTGTCAGGCCCTTATCGGCGGACTTGCTCCGTACGAGCACGGGATCCTGCGCCCCGTCCAGGAAAAAGGAAGACTTGAGCTCGTGGACCGCGCTGTCATCCTTGCCCACGATATCGAGACGCACTGTGCCACGCGGCAGGTAACTGCCACGGTCCGGCGTTATGCGGGCGACGCTCGGTGGTTCGTCGGGCTTAACGCCTACGACGACACTGGCCGTAGAGGAATTCCCTGCGGCATCCCAAGCCTCCACTTCCAGCGGATAGCGGTCGTATTCAACGCCCGCACCGCCGGAGAACGCCGGGACACTGACCAGCCTTAATGCGGAAAACGCGTTTACTGCGTCCGGCACCTGCTGGGGAGCGAAATCCTCACCCGCGATCCGGTCATTCAGGTTCCCTGTCAGATGATACTCGCCATCGCGGCGTGCGACGCCTCTGAGCTCCAGCCGATCGACTTCAACGTCGTCATAACCACTGGCCTTGACGACGACCTCTGCGTTTTCGATTACTGGCGCAATCGATTCACCGCCTTCGGTTTTCGCTACCGGTGGCGATACCACGTTGACCACCGGTGACTGTTCGTCCGCACCGAGTGTCACCTCGACCGGGGCGCTGGCACGTTGCTGGCCCGCGCTATCGACAGCCACGGCGTGCAGCCGCAGCCGTTGTTCCTCGCCAGAGATCTCGGGTGGCTCATAACTCACCGAGAATGGGGATGACTCGTCCGCCCCGACCAGGCGGTCCTCGACGAAGAAATCCACGCGAGAGACTTCGACGTCATCGGTAGCTTCCGCGCGGAGCTCGGTACTCAAACCGCCTACAAGATGCGCCCCCGGTTGCGGTCGCGCCAGCGCGACGTCCGGCGGCTGGTCACCCGTCACCGGTATGGTCACCGACTGGGATTTGCTGATTTCGCCGTGGGTATCGATACCCTCGAGGTGGATTTCCAGGCTCTGCCCCTGAAGCTCCTCGGCTATCGCGATGCTGAATTCGTGAGTGACGGTAGTCGCACCGAAGTCATTGCGATCAGCGCCATCGACATCCTCCTCGGAAAAGCTGACGGTCTCGGCGCGCTCTCCGTCGACGAAGAGCTGAAGGGCGGCACCGGTCTCCGGGGCTTCGTCAGTCAGGGTGGCACGTACTACCAGATCCGTCCCTGCCGTCGCTGTCTCCCCCTGGCGAGGCGATTCGAGCTTCACATTGGGGGGCTGATTGCCGAGTACACGTACCAACACCGCCTCGGTGGACTTGCTCTGGTCCCCGATATGCGCGCGTGCCTGCACCGACTGACTGGTTTCGTCAACCGAGATGGAGCCGATAACGCCCTCGGCCCTCCAGAGCTCGAACTTCTTCTCCTTCTTCTTGCCTCCCGCCCCTTCCAGCTCGCGGGTTTCCATGACGGGGAAGTGGGATGCCGCAACCTGACGGCCATCCTGAAAAAACTCGACATAATCGAGTTCGCTGCGTGTCGATCCACTCAACGGGACAGCGAGCTGGTAGTTGACGGAGCCGCCTTCCACGAGACGTTGCCCGCTGCGCGGCTCCTCCAGCGTCAGCGTCGGGAACGACGCGGTTTGCTCGGCGACGACTCGTACATCGCGCTCCGGAGATATCGTCTTCTGCCCCTGGCTATCCGTTACGATAGCCCGGAAGGTCAATACGCTTCCGGCCGACTCTTCGGGAACTGCTACCGAGACCTTATATGGCGGCTGTTGCCGCTGACCGGCCAGGGCTCCATTCATTTCAATTCGAACGGAAGCGACGTCGACGTCGTCCGATGCCTCGGCGACGACTTTGAAAGAGCCTCCCGCAACGGTTTGATCAGGCGGGTCGAAGCTCACTTCGGGCGGCGCATCCTCTGCCACGACGGGCACGTTCGCCGATATCCCCGGATGTTCCTGCAGCCGAATCGTCAGCGGAAGCGGCTCCGCTGACGGAACAATTGCGTTGGCACGCAGCCCCCGGCCCGGCGCCAGATCGAGGACGCCCTCCGCCTCGGCCGGCAACTCGTAGCGCAGATTCAGATTGCTCGCCAGGCCCGCCTGTGTTCCGTCATCGAAAACGCCGACGACTTCAGGCAACGGCTGGTACTGGTTCAGGCGCTCGATGACGAATTGTTCGCCCGCTCCAACACCGCGCGCCCGTAGCCCGACGAGCTCCTTGGATGGGTCCACCTCCACCGGAATAATGACGTCGTCGAGCCCCGGGTAGCTAACAGTGACGGTCACCGGCTCGCCGTTCGTTTCTTCCAGCGGGTAAACCACGCCGCTGCGTGTGACCGAGACCACATCCGGATCGGAAGACGTATAGGTGACACCTGTTCCCAAACCCGGCAGAGGTGTCCAGCCGCGGAACTCGAACTGGACCTCCGGCACGATAGAGACCGACTCCAGGAGGTGAGTGAACACCACGCGTTCGGGTGCCGCTTTCAGATCCTTGACGTCTTCCGACACCTCGCCCCCGGTGAACGACATCCGCGAGAGGCTAGCCTGATTACCGGATGCATCCACGGCGGAGGCTTCGACGAGCACCAAGCCGTCGCGCGCGATAGCACCACGGCTTAACTCGGCATCCACCGGGACTGAAAGCGAGAACTTGGTTTGACCATCCTTGGATGGAGGTACACGCCGCACCCCGTCCGTTTTCGCGAAAGCATTCGTCGCTGCCTCGGCAACCACACCGCCAGCGTCTCTAAGGTCGGAGGCTCTCAACCCAAGCAGGGAGAAGGAGACATAACGCAGATCGACATCGTCAGCAGCTTCGACCCTTACGTCGAGATACTGTCCGGACTCGTCACTTCGAATCACCGCCTGCCCGAACCCGAGGGTTGGCCGCGAGTCCTCGGAGCGGAAAGTCTCGCTATGGTGCTGCGTCGACCCGTCTGAATAGGTAACTGTCGCAGAAGGCGTAAGCGCCGGGAGCCCGTCGCCGTGGAAACGAACCTCGCAAGCGGGCGAGTCGTCGGAGGAGACTTGCTGAGCATCCGTGGTATCGAAGGATTCAGTGGCGCCCGCCACAACCTCCATGCTCGTGACGTCGGAGCAGTCCGATACGCGGAGGACGTATTCGTGACGCTCCTTGTCCGCGCCAAGCGGCGACGCCGCACGGATGTCCACCACAACGTCGGCCGTTGCCGATGCACTGACCAGGAACGTCAGTGCCGCAAATACGTGCTGAATGCATACGCGCCCGCAGAACCATCCCTGAAGACGCTGGTGTCCCCTGGTCACAGCCTTCCCACATCCCTGTTATCGGGCAACGGCACCGATGAGCGAAGGCATTCGTGATGCCCACTCGTGCGGTTACCATCACCCGCTTCGGCAATTTAGAACGTCGTGGGAGCGGCTCGATCACCCGCACGGAATACTCGGGCACGATGTGCCGAGCCATGGGTACCCGGTACCCCAGACCGTCGCGGAAGCCTGGTCACCCCGTCACCAAGGGACTCACCCCCGAATCGATCGCCACGCTCAACACAACCCCATCGAGCGTGACGTAGCGCACACTATCAAAGCTCGAGCACGACGTACAACCCGCTTCTACTCCCACGCGGCGAGCGCATCGAGCGCGCGGCCGTGAATACGTCGCAACGCGATGCGGTCGTGCTCCGAATGTACCTGTAGACGGCTGATCTCTTGCACCAACCACTCGACGCCGGACCGGTTGCGCGACGCGCGAAACACCTCCAGAAGGGCTCCCCAGACACGAACGTTGGAATCATCGGACTTCAGCGCACGCTCCGCGAACGCCCGTGCATCCGGGTGAAACCCGCGTGCTGACGCGTACTCCGCCATGCGCGCCCATCGATCCGAGGCATCGTCCATCGGCACATGCACGTAGTCCTCGTAAACCGGGTCCAGTCTCCGAAGCCGCTCGCGTTCGACACTACGCGTCTGCTGCGCATCCGAAACCCACCCCGGGCCCGGTGCGAGCACCTCTACTGACACGACGCTCAACCCGAACACGCCTCCAGCTACGCAGAGCGGCACCAGCGCTCTCCGACACTTCACCGCCTCCCACAACGTACTGACGCCGAGCCCGGCTATTGGCATGAGTAGCAAGAGCAGTGACAGCCGTTGACGCTCTACGACAAGAAACACGAGAAGCGTCATGGCGTACAACGCCGCACAGCCGAGCAGAACCCGGGTCTCAGCACGTTTACGCTCTGCGCCCCCGAAGCTAGAGTAACCGCAACGAAGCTGAGCACCACGGAAAAATCGACAAAGGCCATTGCCAATGCCGACCGATGCCAGCGCCAAACTCCGAATTGCTCAGGCAGGCCATAGGTCTCTCGACTGAAAAGCGCAACGACCTTGCGCGCCAGAAGGCCAGAGTACGACAGTGGTTCTTCGCGATAGCGATCGATTGTCTTCTCGAACCAGTATTCGCTTTGCTCCCAGCGCGACGGTCGATACCCGAGTTTCTCCGTGAGCACTCGCCCCGATCCGAGCCGATGACCGACCACGTCGTCCCGCAGTCCGGGGACGGTAGCATGGCCACCACGAGCCTCCGGCACATTCCCCACGTAGAAATTCAGACCGACAGGAGACACGATATCCTGCTCGAGCCTGTCACTTTCCAAACCTCCGATAATCCACACGAAACCGATGGCAAGCAGGATCGTGACGCATGCTTTGGTCCTGGCGAGTCTGCTCGGGAGCTCGCCTCGGGGCCACAGCGCCCGGCCCGTTGCGACGACGACCAGAACCACAGATGCAACGCCAAGATTAGGGCGCTCCAGTGTCGCAATGCCCACGCTCAGAACCAGAATGAAGAGCCCCCCGAGACCGCCGCTTCTCAGAAAACGGAAGAATGCAAAAATGGCAACAGGCAGCAAAAAAAGAACAAAAACGGTCTTAATGACCATTCCACTAAAAAAGACAATCGGCGCGCACAGAGCAGTCATCAGGCCCGCCGCCCATGCAGCAACACGCCCATATGCCACGTTTGCCGCCAAAGCGACGAATATCGCACACAGAACAACAAAAACGGAATTCAAAGCGAACAATGAGCTAAAAGACGGCCCTAAAACCCGGTGCGCCAGCGCAAGGAGGTACACGTAAGGATCGTTAGGCATGACAGCGCCAGCAAACCCTCCGTCCCAATCGACGAACGCCCTGTACCAACCCGCATGCCAGTAGAAAAACGCGTCCGAATTCGGATATGCTGGACGCAGCTCAAGTGCCCTGCCGGTCTCAAAGAAATACACACTCTGGATTACTGCTGAGACGAGCCCAACCGCTACAACCAAAGCGACCTCGTGCCGACACAGGCGCCGCCACACTTCTCTCATACCAATGAACCTCCCTGTTCCCGCCATTGAGGTGAGCCAGTCTCCCCCAAACAATGGCACGGGCGATGCGTGCTCCTACCGCTACCGCCGCGTTCGGTCGCCAGCTTGGTGACCAGCTACCCATCTTCGCATTCGAGCGGCAGTCACGCATCACGCCATTGCTATGCTGCGCGCCTGACACGCCCTACCAAAAGCAGGGCCGCCCGGGGAACCTGCGACCAATGCGTCCGTGCCCCCCCTCAAACACGCACATGCCATTGCAATCGAGCCATCCATGTGGTTTCTGTGCGGGGCATGAGCACACCGACAATCACACTAATCGCCGCCATGACCGAAAACCGCGTGATAGGCCGCGACGGGAGGCTGCCCTGGCGGTTGCCGGCGGATATGCGGCATTTCGTCGCCACCACGCGCGGCAAGCCGGTGATCATGGGTCGACGCAACTATGCGGATATCGGCCGCCCGCTGCCGAAGCGGCACAACATCGTGCTCACCCGGAACATGGATTTCCAAGCGCCTGGCTGCACGGTCGTGCACGACCTAGAAGCCGCGCTGGCCGCGGCCGGCGATGCCCCTGAAGTGATGGTCATTGGCGGCGAGCAGATCTACCGGCTGTTCCTGCCTCGCGCCCACCGCATCGAGCTCACCGTCATCGCGACCCGACTTGACGGGGATACGTTCTTCCCCGAGCTCGGTGACGAGTGGCGGGAGACCGCCCGCGACCACCATCCCGCCGATGAGCAGAACGCGTGGCCGATGACGTTCCTGAGACTGGAACGCTAGCGCCAGCGCCGTGAGCGCCGTCCCGATTGCAGCACCGACGCCCCTTGCCTATGCTGACCAACCAGTCGGTCCGACGGTGCAGGCCCGGCGGCGTGCGCGCCATCCTGGCGCCGCACACTCGATTCCACGCAGATCGAAGGAAAGGTAGCACAACGATGACCCTGCCCCGCGGCAAGACGCTCGCCGTCACACTCGCCATGCTCACGACACTCGCCACCGGCTGCGCCAGCAACGGCGAGCCCACGAACCCGGCTCGCCACCCGAGCGATGTCCAGCATCCGGCGCCGGGGGAAGGCGCTCAGTCGGACGAAGAGCTAAGCATCATATCCCTGTTTCTCGGTGACGATGAGGAGGATGGCGACGCCGCCGGCACGACCGCCGATACCGGTGAGCAACGGGCGCTGCGTCAGGAGATCGCCCGGTTGCGGGCGGACCTGCGTGCACGCGAGCCTGAACCCCGTCGCAGCGCAGCCGCCGGTGGCGACCGGGGCCCCGGCGTCGCCTTGCTCTTCCCGAACGCCGGCGACGAGGCAGCGACCCGCGCCTACGCGACCATGGCCCGGGCCGCTGGCGACTACCCCATCGCACCGGTGAGCCCGCAGACGCTCACTAACGCCATGCGCACCCAGCAATGTCCGCAGGCACGCCTCGCCGAATGCGGGCAATCGGTGTCAGCGGCCACACGGGCGCGTGTGGTGGCGATCATCACGGGCGCCGCCCCCGACGGGGACGAGCTGCCCCTGCAGGTGACACTCGTCGACCTGGATCTCGGCATCGAGTATCCGGCCTGGCGGATCGCACTGCCCGCCACGGACGATGGCACCGCCGGTGAGAGCCTCGCCGCACTCGCCGATGCTGTCTACATGCACGCCCTGGAGCGGCTGCGCCTGGCGCCGCGGGTATTCCACGTCGCCAGCGCCGAAGATGGAACACGCTGGGTCATGCAGGACGCCGACGCAGATGCCACGGTGGGCACGCGATTCGGCGTCCACGCCGGGGGCCGGGTCATCCGTAACGGTGGCGATGCCGTGGCATGGCTACCGGACCCCGCCGAGGGCGTTCTGGAAGTCACGGGCCGCACCCCCAACGGGCTGCTTATCCTCGAAAGGGTGAGCGGCCGGGCACCGAAGCAGACGGACCTGATATTGCCGGCGGGTTAACTCCATACGCCAGCGTATTGACGGCCGTACCAGCGCCGGCTTATGTTTGGGTCCGTACGCTGCCGTATGCTCGGGCACTTGTGCAGCGTCGGTCCCGAATAAAACACCCATGGAGGAGGAGGTGCCATGATGGCCAAACACCGCGTTCCCCGGCGCATCCTGATTGCATCCTCGGCGCTGGCGCTGGCCGGCGCCATGACCACGGCCCACGCCACCGGCTTCCAGATTCGCGAACAGAGTGCGAAGACTCTCGCCAACTCTCTCGCCAATGCAGCGGCCGGCGCGGAGGACGCCAGTTTCATGGCGTACAATCCGGCGGCGATCGGCAATATCGACGGCAACCAGGTCGCCGGCGGTCTCGCCTTCATCGATGCTGATTTCGATCTCAGCGACGGCCAGGCCTCCGCTCAGACACCCATGGGGCCGGTGCCGTACTCCGGCAGCTCGGGTGAGAGTGGCGAAAGCGAGCTCGTGCCGTCACTCGCGGCAAAATACCAGTTCCGTGACGACCTCGACCTGGGAATCGCCCTGTACGCACCGTACGGCCTGGCCACGGAGTACGACGACGACTGGATCGGCCGTTATCACGCCATCGAGACGGAACTCAAGACGATCGACATCCAGCCCACGATCAATTACCGGCTCACAGATCGGGTCTCCCTGGGTGCCGGCCTGCGCTTCCAGTACGCGGACGCCACCCTCACCAACGCCCTGGACCTCGGCGCGATGGGTGCGCAGGCTGGTGTACCCGGCGCGGGGATCGGCCAGAACGATGGCATGGCCGAGGTCACCGGCGACGACTGGGGGGTCGGCTATACCATCGGCGCCCTGTTCGACATCACCGAGCGCACACGCTTCGGCGTCTCCTATCGCTCCAAGGTCGAGCTGGAGCTCGAGGGGGATGCGGAATTCAGCGCCTCCGACCCGGTCGCACAGGCCGTGCTTCAGGGGGCGCAGGCGCAGGGCCGGCTCACTGACACCGACGGCACCGCGGAGCTCACGACGCCGGGCAACCTGAACATCGGCGTCTATCACCAGGCAACCGACCGCCTGGCCGTCATGGCCAATGCAGAGTGGACACGGTGGAGCGAGTTCGACGAGCTCGTGGTCGAATTTGGCGACAACACGCCGGACAGCGTCACCAAGGAAAACTGGGACAACTCCTGGGCACTATCGGTCGGTGCGAACTACGCGCTCAACAATCGGTGGCTGCTGCGCGGTGGCGTCGGCATCGACGAGACACCTGTTCCCGACGCCCAACACCGCACGCCGCGCGTCCCGGACGTGGATCGGACCTGGCTTTCGGTGGGAGCCACTTTCTCGCCCTCGGAGCGTCTGGGCGTAACCGCTGCGCTGATGCACATCTTCTTCGACGAAGGGGAAACCGATCTGCGGGCGAGCGACCCGGGCAACGCCAGCCGCGGCAACCTCTCCGGGGAGTACGACGGCTCGGCCAATGTAATCGCCGTCTCCGCCGATTACCGATTCTGACCAGCGGGCACCGACGGGACGAAAAAGGCCGGCTCCCGCAAAGGGGCCGGCCTTTTTCGTCCCACAAAGCCCGGACGACCGATCTGCAGCGAAGGGGCAGGATCGGCAACCGATGCTCTTCGCGCTTGGCTGGTATAGCCTCGTCCCCGTGTCTTCTCGAAGCTGCTTCGGGACGACACAACGCGCTCCGGGGCGCCCGGCACCCCGGCGCGTCCCGAGCCTTCCTTCTTCTTATCGGTCTTCGACCTACCGCTTCATGTAGTCGAAGAACTCCCCGTTGGTCTTGGTGTCCTTGAGCTTGTCGAGCAGGAACTCGATGGCAGCGAGCTCGTCCATCGGATGGAGCAGCTTGCGCAGAATCCAGACCTTTTGCAGCTCCTCCGGCGACATGAGGAGCTCCTCGCGGCGGGTACCGGAGCGATTGATGTTAATCGCCGGGTAGATGCGTTTCTCGGAGATCCGGCGATCCAGGTGGATCTCCATGTTACCGGTGCCCTTGAACTCCTCGTAGATCACGTCGTCCATGCGCGAGCCGGTTTCCACCAGCGAGGTCGCGATGATGGTGAGGCTGCCACCCTCCTCGACGTTTCGTGCCGCGCCGAAGAAGCGCTTCGGCCGATGCAGCGCGTTGGCGTCCACACCACCGGTGAGCACCTTGCCGGAGGAAGGCACCACGGTATTGTAGGCACGCGCGAGCCGGGTGATGGAGTCGAGGAGAATGACCACATCCTTCTTGTGCTCCACGAGCCGCTTGGCCTTCTCGATCACCATCTCGGCGACCTGCACGTGCCGGTTCGCCGGCTCGTCGAACGTCGAGGACACCACCTCGCCGCGTACCGTGCGCTGCATCTCCGTGACCTCCTCGGGTCGCTCGTCGATGAGCAGCACGATCACGTAGCACTCGGGATAGTTACTGGTGATGGACTGGGCGATGTTCTGCAGCAACATCGTCTTGCCCGCCTTGGGCGGTGAGACGATGAGCCCGCGCTGCCCCTTGCCGATGGGCGCGGTGAGATCGATGACCCGCGCGGTCAGATCCTCGGTGGAGCCGTTGCCACGCTCCATGACCATACGCTCCTTGGCGAAAAGGGGCGTGAGGTTCTCGAAGAGGACCTTGTGCTTGGCCGCTTCGGGCTTCTCGAAATTGATCTCGTTGACCTTGAGCAGAGCGAAGTACCGCTCACCTTCCTTGGGCGGCCGAATCTTGCCCGCGATCGTGTCCCCCGTTCGCAGGCTGAAGCGTCGGATCTGGCTGGGCGAGACGTAAATGTCATCCGGGCCTGCGAGATAGGAGCTATCCGCCGAGCGCAGAAAGCCGAAGCCGTCCTGGAGAATTTCCAGTACGCCATCCCCCCAGATGTCCTCGCCCTTCTTCGCCTGGGCCTTGAGGATCGAGAAGATGACGTCCTGCTTGCGGTTGCGCGCCATCCCCTCGATACCGAGCGACTGCGCGATCTCAACCAGCTCGGTCGCGGGTTTTTGCTTGAGTTCCGTGAGATTCATCGCCTACTGCTTCATGGGCTGTGTCCCCCCGCGCTAGCCATCGGCAATCCGTTCCGGACCTTCGTCTCAATGGTGGCGACCGGTGACCGGCAGGCGGGGATTCGGAGATTTCAGGATGGACGGCTTACGGCGGGGCGCCGGCCGTCCCGGCTTCAGAGATTGCTGTCGATGAACGCGGTCAGCTGCGACTTGGACAGCGCGCCCACCTTTGTGGCCTCCACATTACCGTTCTTGAAGAGCATCAGCGTGGGAATGCCGCGGATACCATAGCGCGGCGGTGTTTCCGGATTCTCGTCGATATTGAGCTTGACGACCTTCAGCTGCGCCCCGTAGGCGCCAGCGACCTCGTCGAGTATCGGTGCGATCATCTTGCACGGGCCGCACCATTCGGCCCAGTAGTCCACCAGCACGGGTTCGCTGGCATTGAGCACCTCGCGTTCGAATGTCTCGTCCGAGGCATGCACGATGTCTGCACTCACGACTTGGGACCTCCAGGGATTCCTCGCTGGAAACGCATGGATATAGCAGGGCTGTCCGTCGACTTAAGGATAATAGTAGTGCGGAAACGACCGACTGATGCGGGAAACGGGGGAGGCACGCTGTGCCGATCTGGGAGCTAACGATAGCGGTGCCCCCCATCGGTGTCAATGGCCTCGATCGTTACTGGCCCGAACGGCTTGCCCGACTCCCGGCTTACCGCACCCATGAAGCAGCTAGGGTCGGGGCGCGCGCGGGCGAACATGAACTCGTCGTGCGCTCGCGTTCGCGAGCGGCCCGGGGTTACATTGAGCTCAAGCCGTTCGGGCATCCGCTCGAAGGCTGGATAACGACAACAGCATTCCGACACCGCGAGCAGGAGGGGGCACCATGAAGCAAGGGAGACTGCGTGGCTCCGTGTGGGCCCTGGCATTGCTGGCCACGATGACCGGCTCTGCCGCCGCTGCCATGTCCGATGGCGTGGTGCGCGTGCTGGTTCTCACCAACCTATCGGGCACTTATTCCGACTTCACCGGCCAGGGCTCGGTCGCAGCCGCGGAGATGGCCGCCGAAGCGCTCGAGCGAACGGTCGCCGGCACACCTGTGGAGGTGCTGACGAGGGATTCGGAGCTGGATCCGGACGTCGCTGTCCGGCGCCTGCGCGAAACCCACGCGGAAACACCAGTGGACATGGTAGTGGGCCTGTCGGCTTCCAACACGGCGCTGGCGGTCCAACGCTTCGCCGAGAAACACGGCATCGTCACCCTGCACAGCGCCCCTTCGAGCACTGCATTCAATGACGAGAACTGCTCCCCGCTCGCCGTCCAGTGGGGGTTCAATACCCATGCGCTCGCCCAGTCCGTCGCCACCAGCCTGGTGGAACGCGGCGCCCGTCGCTGGTACTTCGTCACCGCCGACTACAATTTCGGCCATGACCTCAGGGACCAGGTCGCCGCGGTGGTCACGGCCAATGGCGGCGAGGTGGTGGGCGAAAGCGTGATCCCCAGCCCGGCAGGCCCCGAAGCGATGGCCGAGGCGGTAAACGAGGCAGCAGCCTCCCCGGCGGACGTGCTCGGTCTGGCCAACGCCGGCGAGGACACGCAGCTCGCGCTGCGTCAGAGTTATGCCCAGGGGCTGCAGATGAAGGATGTCGCACCGGTGGCGATCGAGTTCTACATCACCGACGTGCGAAGCCTCGGGGTCTACGTCACCACTGGTCTGCGCTTCGCGACGAGCTTCTACTGGAACCGTGACGCCCGTGCACGAGAGTGGTCCCAGCGCTTCCTGCGCCGTCACGGCAGCCCGCCGACTTCGCCGCAGGCAGGCGTATACTCGGCGACGCGCCACTACCTGGAAGCTGTGGCCGCCGCCGGGACGGACGAAGGCGAACGGGTGATGGCGGCCATGCGCGCCCGGCCGGTGGACGATGGCGTGTTCACCAGCGACGGTCGCGTGCTCGCGAACAGCCGCATGCTCCACGACATGCTCCTCGTCGAAGTAAAGCAACCGATGGACATCGAGCGTACCGGTGACTATCTCGAAGTGCTCGAGACGGTTCCCCGGGGCACGGCATTCCGCGACCCGCGAGAGACGGGATGCCCGCTCACCTCGGAGTCCTGACGCGCGACCTGTTAGCATTGGTGTCACGATTGGTACTAAGGTGGTGACACCGGTGCACGACAGTCGGCTCATCACCCGCGGGGCCGGTCACGTGTTGCGCCGGCTTCCACCGATTATGGGCTACCGCTAGTACCAGCCAGCTTGCAGCGGCGCAGCCGCGTTCCTTAAGCTCGCGCAATCAGGCTCGCAGCGGCCACGGGAAACGGACATCCCCCACGGAGCAGCCCGCATTGGCACTATCGGCAATGACACCATCTTTCGATCCCGCCTCGCGCACGGGCGCCCGGGTGGCCGCGGTCGTGACCGTGGCCGCCACCATGGCGCTCGCCTGGCAGGCGGCTCGCCTGAGCTGGCTGCTGTGGCCCGACGCGGACACGGAACCGCCACCGCCGCCGGCGCTGTCCCTCGACGACGCCGGCGGTTCCGGCGATACCGGACCCGACTACCAGCGCATTGCCTCCGCGCACCTGTTCGGCGAAGCGACGGCCGAGAAGGAAGAGACGGCGACGCCGCGCGAAGCGCCCGAGACGCAGCTCGACCTAACCCTCCGTGGCGTGCTCGCCGGCGATGACGGCACTTCCGGCCTGGCCATCATCGCCGCCGGCGGCGACCCCGATGCCCTGTTCCGACATGGCGACGAGCTTCCCGGCGGTGCCGTGATCGATGCCATTTACGGTGATCGCGTGATTCTCATGCGCAACGGTCGCCACGAAGCACTCAATCTGCCGGAGGATAGTCTCGGCGCCGGTACCGAGACTGCCACGCAATCGCCCTCGGGCAATAGGCAGACGGCGGGCGACGGCTCGCTCCAGCGCTATCGCGACCGGCTGCGTCGCGACCCCGGCGCGCTTCAGCGGATGCTGCAGCCGGTTCCCGTGCGCGACGCCAACGGCAACCTCACCGGCTTCCGAATCGAGGGCGGCAACCGGGAACTGTTGAGCGCGGCGGGACTGGAGAGCGGTGACGTGGTCACCTCCATCGACGGCATCGCTCTCGAGAATCAACAGGCGGCGATGCGCGCGCTGCAGCGCCTCGGCAACGCCAGCCGCGTTACACTCACCGTCACTCGCAACGGCAATCGGCGCCAAGTGGTGCTTGATTTCGGCAACCAGGGATGAACATGCGCTCCGCGACGTCGCTACTCGACCCGCTGCGCGGCCTCGCCGCCGCAGTTGCACTTCTCGTTCTCGCCGCACCGGCCGTGCAGGCGCAGGAACAGATCACACTCAACCTCAAGGATGCCGAATTGTCGGCGCTGATCAACACGGTCGCCGAGGTCACCGGTCGTAACTTCGTGGTCGACCCCCGCGTCCAGGCCCAGGTGACCGTGGTATCCAAGCGCCCGATGAATGCCGACGAGCTCTACAAGGTTTTCCTGTCGATTCTCCAGGTTCACGGCTTTTCGGCGATTCCCTCGGGCGAGATCACCAAGATCGTGCCCGATATCAACGCCCGCCAGCTCGGCACCGAGGACGGCGACGCCATCGGCGGGGACGAGATCGTCACACGCGTACTGCGCGTGCAGAATGTCCCCGTCGCCCAGCTAGTGCCCATCCTCAGGCCGCTGATCCCGCAGCAGGGCCACTTCGCCGCTTATCCACCCACCAACGTGCTGATCATCTCCGATCACGCGGCCAACGTGGAGCGCCTGGCAGGCATCGTCCAGCGCATCGACCGCGCCGGCTCCGCTGAGATCGAGGTCATCGACCTTGAGCACGCCACGAGCGAGGACATGGTCCAGCTGCTCCAGCAATTGCGCCAGAATCAGGCTCAGGGCGGTGGTGGTGGCGCCAGCGTGCAGATTGCCGCAGACCCGCGCACCAACAGCATCATCCTCGCCGGCCCCGAGGAGGAACGGTTGCGTCTGCGCGCACTCGTCGCCCGACTCGACACGCCGCTCCAGGCCGACGCCGGCAACACCCAGGTGGTCTATCTCAACTTCGCCAAGGCCACCGACCTCGCCGAGGTGCTTCAGGGCGTTAGCGAGAACATTCGCGCGCAGAAGGAGCAAAATGGCGAGGGTCAGGCGCCGGCCACAGGTGAGGACGGCGAGGTCAGCATCCAGCCGGACGAGACCACCAATTCCCTGGTCATCAGCGCGCCCCCGCAGATTCAGCAGGAACTGCGCGCGGTGATCGACAAGCTCGACGTACGCCGCGCGCAGGTGGTCATCGAGGCGGCTATCGCCGAGGTTTCCGCGGATACCGCCGCCGAGCTCGGTTTCCAGTGGGCTATCGATGGCTCGGGTGACAGCGACTCCGCAGTCGGAGGGACCAGCTTCGGTAATTCCACCGTCAGTGGTGGCGACAGCCTCGGCGGCATCATCAACTCGCTCAGCCGGGACGAGACCCCGAACGTCGGCCAGGGTCTCAACCTCGCGGTGGGGGACCTCGCCGGCGGCGTGCGCTTCGCCGCGCTGCTGCGCGCGCTGGCAAGCAACGCCGACACCAACATTCTCTCGACACCGTCGCTGGTGACGCTGGACAACCAGGAGGCCGAGATCACCGTCGCCCAGAACGTCCCGTTCGTCACCGGCTCGTTCTCGGAAACGGGCGACGGCGGCTCCGGCGTGAACCCCTTCCAGACCATCGAGCGCAAGGACGTTGGCCTGATCCTCAAGGTCAAACCCCAGATCAACGAGGGCAACTCGGTGCTGCTGGAGATCGAGCAGGAAGTCTCCAGCGTTTCCCAGAGCACCCAGGCGGTGGACCTCATCACCGACAAGCGGGCGATCACCACCAGCGTGCTGGTGGACAGCGGGAAACTCGTGGTCCTGGGAGGGCTGATCGACGAGCAGGTGCGCGAGACCGAGCGCAAGGTGCCGCTGCTCGGGGATATCCCCGGCCTCGGCGAGCTCTTCCGCTACCGCTCCTCCGACAGCGAGAAGCGCAACCTGATGGTTTTCCTGCGTCCGCGCATCGTTCGCGACGAGGCGACCATGACCCGTTACGCGAGCGATAAGTACAAGCAGATGCGCGACACCCAGAAGGCCCAGCGTGACCGCGGTGTGGATCTGCTGCCGGACAAGACGGCACCGGTGTTGCCGCCGCTGGAGAAACCCGAGCTGCCGCCACCGTTCACCGCCCAAGCCGGCTAGGGCCCGAGACCGCAATGGACCACGAGGAACTGCTCCGCCACGACGAACGCGACGCGGATCCCGGCGAGGGCCCTCACCGGCCGTCGTTCGGCTTCGCTCGGCGCCACGGAGTACTCGTGCGGGAGGTCGACGAGCACGGCGCCCGCGTCATTTGTCGGCCGGGGGCGCCGCTGACGGTGCTCGCCGATCTGCGCCGCAGCCTGGGCGTGCCCATGCACGTGGAGCGTCTGGACGCCGACCGCTTCGAGGCGCTGCTCCAGGAGGCCTACGAAACCACCTCCGGCGAGACCATGCAGGCCATGGAGGATCTGGGCGACGACCTGGACCTCTCGCGGATCGCCGAATCCATGCCCGAGCCGGAAGATCTCCTCGAAAGCGAGGACGACGCGCCGATCATCCGGCTCATCAATGCGCTGCTCACCGAAGCCATTCGTGAGGGCGCCTCCGACGTGCACATCGAACCCTTCGAGAGCCGGCTGACAGTACGCTTCCGGGTCGACGGCGTGCTCCGGGAAGTATTGCAGCCGCCACGCAGCATGGCGCCGCTGCTGGTCTCGCGCATCAAGGTCATGGCCCGGCTCGACATCGCCGAGAAGCGCGTCCCCCAGGACGGCCGCATCTCGTTGCGCATCGCCGGGCGCGCGGTGGACGTGCGTGTCTCGACCCTGCCCGGCGGCCATGGCGAACGCGTGGTGCTACGCCTGCTCGATAAACAGGCCGGACGCCTGGACCTGGAACACCTGGGCATGGACGATGCCTCCCGCAGGGAGATCGACGCCCTCGTCCACCGGCCCCACGGCATCCTGCTGGTCACCGGCCCGACCGGCTCGGGCAAGACCACCACGCTTTACGCCGCGCTCACACGCCTGAACGAGCGCAGCCGCAACATTCTCACGGTCGAGGACCCGATCGAGTACTATCTCGACGGCGTGGGCCAGACGCAGGTGAACACGCGCGTGGACATGACCTTCGCCCGCGGGCTGCGTGCCATACTGCGCCAGGATCCGGACGTGGTCATGGTTGGCGAGATCCGCGATCTGGAGACCGCGGAGATCGCGGTGCAAGCCTCGCTCACCGGCCACATGGTGCTGTCGACGCTGCACACCAACACCGCCATCGGCGCGGTGACGCGGCTGCGTGACATGGGCGTGGAGCCGTTCCTGCTCTCCTCGAGCCTGGTGGGCGTGCTCGCCCAGCGCCTGGTGCGGCGGCTCTGCCCGTCCTGCCGGGAGCCCTACACCGCGAATGACGCCGAATGCGGATCACTGGGGGTGGACCCCACGAGCCCGCCGACGCTTTACCGCGCCGTGGGCTGCGAGGCATGCAACGGCCTGGGCTATCGCGGACGCAGCGGCCTGTTCGAGCTGGTAGTGGTGGACGAGACGCTGCGCACGCAGATCCACGACGGCGCCGGCGAGCAGGCCATGGAAGCGCACGCCCGCACGCGCACCCCGAGCCTGCGCAGCGACGGCGTCCGCCGCGTCCTCGACGGTGAGACCACGCTGGAGGAAGTGGTACGGGTCACGACAGAGTCGTGACCGCCGTTACGGGTTCCGGATTTCGAGTGCCGCGTTTCACGACGCCAACCGTCGTCGCGACACCGACCCCGGCCCCCACTCCCGAAACCTGAAACGCGAAACACGGAACTCGGCACCGCCGTACTATGGCCGCATTCGAATACAACGCCCTGGACGGGGGCGGCAAGGAGCACAACGGCGTCCTCGAAGGCGACAGCGCCCGGCAGGTGCGCCAGCAGCTGCGTGACCGCGGCTGGATACCGATGGCGGTGGACGAGGTGCGCGAGCGCCGCCGCGGTGGCGGGATCGCGCGGCGGCGCTCGCGCATCCGCGCCGGCGAGCTCACTCTGCTCACGCGCCAGCTCGCAACGCTGGTGGGATCGGGCACGCCGCTGGAAGAATCACTGCGAGCCGTCTCCCGTCAGAGCGAGCGACAGAGCGTGCGCAACCTGGTCACCGGCGTGCGTGCGCGCGTGGTCGAAGGTCACACCCTCGCCGACGGGCTCGCGGAATTCCCGCGCGTGTTCAACGAGCTTTACCGTGCCACGGTGGCCGCCGGCGAGCAGACCGGCCATCTGGACACCGTGCTCGAGCGCCTCGCCGACTATGTGGAAAAGCGCCAGCAGATGCGCCAGCGCATCCAACAGGCGTTGATCTACCCGATTGCCCTGGTGATCATTTCCATCGGCGTGGTTTCACTGCTGCTCACGTACGTCGTGCCCAAGGTCACCCGGGTGTTCGCCGATACCGGCCAGACGCTGCCGATGCTCACCCGGGGGCTAATCGCCACCAGTGACTTCCTGCGTGCCTGGGGACCGTTGTTGTTGGTCGCCGTTATAGGCATCGCCATCGGATTCGCCGCCTCGATGCGCCGCGAGGGATTCCGCCGTCGCGTCCACGCCGTGCTGCTGCGCCTGCCCCTGATCGGCCGGCTCACCCGCAGTCTCAACACGGCGCGTTTCGCACGCACGTTCAGCATCCTCATGGGCAGCGGCGTGCCCGTTCTCGAAGGCCTGCGCATATCCGCGGGCGTGATCGCGAACCTGCCCATGCGCGAGGCGGTCAGCGGCGCGGCCTCGCGCATACGCGAGGGCACGGCCATCGCCCGTGCCCTGGAGAACAGCGGCCAGTTCCCGCCCATGACCGTTCACCTGGTCGCCAGCGGCGAGGGCAGCGGCAACCTGGAGGGCATGCTCGAACGCGCCGCTCACAGCCAGGAGCGCGAGATCGATGGCCTCATCGGTACCCTGCTCGCCCTGTTCGAGCCGCTGCTCATCGTCGTGATGGGCGGGATCGTTTTGACGATCGTACTGTCCATAATGCTACCCATCTTCGAGCTCAACCAGCTTGTCGGGCGCTGACCCCAAGGAGGCAACCACCAGTGTCCAAACACACCGTCCGCCGTCATCTCAGCCGCTATGGACAGCGGGGCTTCACCCTCATCGAGATCATGGTCGTGATCGTGATCCTCGGCATCCTCGTGGCGTTCGCCGTGCCCAACATCATGGACAATCCGGAAGAGGCCCGGCTGACGAAGGCGCGGCACGATCTGCGCACCATCGAGAACGCGCTCGAGATGTACAAGCTCGACAATTTCCGCTACCCCACCAGCGAGCAGGGTCTGAAGGCACTCGTGGAAAAACCGCAAAGCGCCCCGGAGCCCGAGAACTGGCAGTCCGGCGGCTACCTCCGCGAGCTCCCCAGCGATCCGTGGGGCAATCCCTACCAGTACCTGGGCCCACAGGACACTGACGGGCGCGTGGAAATCGTCACGCTCGGCGCGGATGGCCGCCCGGGCGGCAACGGGCCCAACTCGGACATCAGCAACCGCGACAAGCAGTCCGACTGACCCATGCCGCGCCAGCGCGGTTTCACGCTGATCGAGCTCCTGGTGGTGCTCGTCATCGTCGGTATTGTCCTCACGCTCTCGGTGCTGCAGCTGCGCGAGCCCGGCGAGCGCGCCGCGAGCGAGGCCGCCGAACGCCTCCACGCACGGCTCGCGCTCGCACGCGAGGAAAGCGTGTTGCGCGGGCAAGCGGTGGGCGTGGCCTTCGCCGCGGACGGCTACCGGTTCCTCCTGCCCGGGGAAGACGATGCGTGGGCACCGCTGGACAACGACCGCGCCCTCGCGGCGACGGAGTTGCCGTCCCAGTTGCGGCTTTCGGTCACACTCGAGGATCTGCCCGCGACGGCAGACGAAGACGGGGACGACGACGAAGGCGACGGCGAGGACGCGGATGAAGACGACAATGGCGACCGCCCGACGGTCGTGCTCTACCCGAGCGGCGAGGCAACGCCGTTTACCGCCACCCTGAGCGCCGAACGCGGCGGCGCCTGGATCATCGAAGGGAGACTCAACGGTGCATTCGAGCTGCGCCGGCCTGAAGACTGAATGCCCGCCACAGCCGGGCAGCCGGGGGTTCACCCTGGTCGAGGTACTGGTCGCGCTCAGTGTGCTCGCCATCGCCCTCGCCGCCGCGGTGCAGGCGGCCACGGTCACCGCCGAATCCGCCAGCGACCTGCGTGAGCGAACGTTCGCGCACTGGATCGCCGACAATCAGCTCACCGAGATGCAGGCGGGGGGGGCGTGGTCCACCGGGCGCAGCACGGACGAGCGAGCCTTCGCCGGCCGCGAATGGCCGCTGACGATCGTGGTGGAGGAAACGCAATTCGAACACGTTCGCCGCGTGCGGGTGAGCGTGGCCGCCCCGGACGACAAAGAGCAGGTCATCACCACGGTCCAGGGCGTGCTCCGCGACCCGGAGATCACGCCATGAGCCGCACGCGCGGATTCACGCTGCTGGAGCTGCTGGTGGCGGTGGCGGTCTTCGGCATCGTCTCGGTAATCGCCTATGGCGGGTTGGAAGCGGTGCTCGCGAGCCGCAACCGGGTCAGCGCGGAAGCCGAGCGGCTGGGTGCGTTGCAAACCGCGTTCACCGTGCTCGCGCGCGATTTCCGCCACGCCGCCGACCGCCCCTACCGCGACCAGCTCGGCGACCGCCAGCCACCCATGCACCGCGACGGTCAGCGTCTGATGCTGGTGCGCGGTGGCCGTGCCAACCCACTGGACCTGCAGCGCAGCGCCTACCAGCGCATTGCCTACGGCCTCGACGACGAAAGCCTGGTGCGCTATTCGTGGCGCGCGGTGGACAGTCCGTTCGAGCCCGATGTCAGCGAAAATGCACTGCTCGATGGCGTCGAGGATCTGAGCTTTCGCTTCCTGGGCGAGGACTGGCAGGACCAGTGGCCGCCAGCACGCACCGACAGCGAGGCACCGGAACTGCCCCGCGCGGTCGCGATCCGCATCACCCACGAGGACTACGGCGACATCCAGCGAGTGTTCCTGCTGCCATGAGATGCCGGCAACGTGGCGTCGCATTGATAACGGCTTTGCTGGTGGTGGCGTTGGCGACCACTGCGGCGACGGCCATGCTCTCCGATCAGTACCTGGCCATCCGCCGCACACAGAACGTGCTCGCCGACGGCCAGGCATGGCAGTACGCGCTAGCCGGGGAAACCGTGGCATTGGCGCTGCTCGCCCAGGACCGCAACGAGAACGACACCGACGGCGCCAATGACGTCTGGTCGGGCGCACTGCCTCCGGTGAACGAAGGCGCGGCGACCATCCGGATCGCGGTGACCGACCTCCAGGGGCGCATCAACGTCAATGCCCTGGCCGGTGAGGAGGCCACACGCGTCGAGCGCGTGGACGGCATCCTCACGCGGCTCGTTGCCGCCTCCGCCCCGGAGGCGGCAACGAGCTTCGCACCCGCACTTGCCGACTGGGCGGACGAGGACCTCCAGCCACGCTTCCCCGATGGCGCCGAGGACGACTTCTACACGCGTCAGACTCCGGCCTACCGCAGTGCGAACGCGCCTCTGGCGGGCGTGTCGGAATTGCGCCTGCTGCGTGGTGTCGAGCCCGACGCGATTGATGCGCTGCGCGACGTGGTCGTCGCGCTGCCCCTGGAGGCCCGCGGCGTCAACCTCAACACCGCCCCCGCAACGGTACTCGAGGCGTTGCACCCGGCCATCGGCAAGGCCGATGCCGAACGCCTCATCAGCGCCCGATCCGACGAGGCATTCGCGAGCGTTTCGGAGATCCTGCGGGAGGTTCCCGCATTCGCCCAGCCGGAACTGCCTCAGGAGTGGCTGCGCGTGGCAAGCGAGTACTTCCTGGTGACCTCCACAGTGGAGCTGGGCCGGGTTCGCACCACCATGTACTCTGTAGTGCATCGCCCTGGTAATGGACCGCTGCGGGTGCTCTATCGCGGCACGACCATGCCATGAACCATTGGCGAGCCCAGGGATTTCGGTGACAATGCGTCGTCGTTGCGACCGATCGAGGGAAGGAGCCCCAATGTTCCACGCTGCCCTGTCGCGCAGACAGACGGTCGAGACATGACCCACGCGTTATCGGCGACCCGCCATGCCCACACCGGCAAGCAACCGGCGCGGGGTGGGCATCGCTCGGGATCTGTCAACAGGCCCTAGAACCCATGCGCCCACGTTTGATAGTCCATTTGACCGGCGACCCGGACACGCCACTGTCGTGGCGTTGCCTCGACGCCCAGGGCTCGCCCATGGCCGCCCCGGAAGGCGAGACACTCGCGGCAGCGGCTCGTGAGCGCCGCGTACTGGCCCTCGCACCGGGCACGGAAGTCCTCACCACCCGGGTTCACATACCCGTACGCGGCCGCCAGCGGGTCGCCCAGGCTGTGCCCTGGGCCCTGGAGGATCAGCTCAGCGAGGACGTTGACGCGCTTCACTTCGCCATCGGGGAGCGCGATGCCGAGGGCATGGTGCACGTCGCCGTTGTCTCGGAGCAGGCATTGGCCGCGTGGCGCGAGCAGCTCGACGACGCCGGCGTGCAGGCCGAGGACATCTACCCGGATTACCTGGCGCTACCGCGTCACGAGCACGCCTGGACGATCCTGGTCGACGACCACCGGGCGTGGGTCCGTACCGGCCTGCAGACCGGGTTCGCCTGCGACGCCGATGCACTCGCCCTGTTCCTCGAAGCCGCACTCACCGAAGCCGGCGACGACGCGCCGCCGCGACTGGTCGTCTATCTGAGCGAGACGGCGACGCTGCAACTGCCGGAGGTCGCCCCCGAGCCCGAACGCTATCGCGTCAGCGATCCGCTGGCGGTGTTCGCCGAGCACCTGGACAGCCGCCACGCCATCGGCCTGCGCCCCGCGAGCTGGGGCGGCGCGAGCCAGGCGCATCGATGGTGGCGGACCTGGCGCGCCGCGGCTGTGCTCCTCGCCGCCGTCATCATCGCCGACACGGGGCACGCCTGGCTGCAACGCTGGCAACTCGCCGCCACCGCCGAGGAGCAGCAGGCGGCCATCGCGCGCATTTTCGGCGACACTTTCCCGGAGGCCGGCACCCCGGTCTACCCGCGCCGGCAAATGGAAAGCCGCCTCGCCGCACTGCGCAGCGGCGACGATACGCCCTCTGGCGGAATGCTGCCGCTACTCGCACAACTGACTCCCGGACTGGCGAACGAGCGCATCGAGCTCACCGCCCTCGCCTATCGTGGTGGAGGTCTGGAAATACAGGTGTCGGCACCGGACCTCCAGGTCCTGGACGCGCTCAAACAGCGCCTCACCGGCGAAGGCCTGACGGTTGAGGTTCGCTCGGCACGCAACGAGCGCGACCACGTCATCGGCCGGCTCACCGTGGAGGGTGAGGCATGAAACAGTGGTGGGCGGAGCTGCAGCCGCGCGAGCGCCGTACTCTGAGCCTGGGCGGCGCGGCGCTCGTCATCGTTCTGTTCTACTTCCTGGTGTGGCTGCCACCACGCGCGGCACTGCCGGAGCTGCGCGAACAGGTCGCCCAGCAACGCACCGACCTGCAATGGATGCGGGCCGCCGCCGCACAAGCCCGGCAACTGCGACAGCGCCGTGGCGACACCGACACCAGCGCCAGCCAGCCCCGGCGGGCGCTTTACGCCCTGGCCGACGAGAGCGCCCGCGAGGCCGGGCTCGGCGACGCCATCGACCAGGTGGAACCCTCCGGCGACGACCAGGTACGGGTCGCGCTCCGTGACGCGCCCTTCGACCGTATCACCATCTGGCTGGCGGGCGTCCGGAAACGCTACGGCATTACCGTTGAGTCCGCGTCGATCCAGGCGAGCGACGACTCCGGCCGGGTCGACGCCCGCCTCGTTCTGCGGGGAGCCGGTTCATGAAACGCTGGCTGCGTATCGTAGTGCTCGTCGTGGCCTTCCTGCTGGTTTATGCGGCTTCGCTTGCGGCAACGCTGCCGGCGGATGTCGCCTGGCACCTTGCCGGAGACCGTGTACCTGCCCGGGCTTACGGACTGCACGGCAACCTGTGGACAGGCGGCGCCGAGGCCGTAACCGTCAGGGGACATCGAGTGGACGGGCTCACCTGGCAGCTGCACCCGGCGGCATTGCTCACCGGCAAGGCACACCTGAGCGCGAAGGCCCGAACGCCCGACGGCGAGCTCTCCGGCGATGTCACGCTCTCCGCGAGTCGTGCGGTCACGGTGAGCGACGCCCGCGGCAACATCGACGTGGACACCCTTCTCGCCTGGATCCGCCGAACGGGACTCGCAGCATTCGCCGATGGACGCGTGGATGCGGTGGTCCGCTCGTTGCGGCTCGAGAACCGGCAGCTGGTCAGTGCCGACGGCCTGGTGACCTGGCAGAACGCCCGCGTGCGCCTCGGTGACGAGCACGCTCTGGGCAATCTGGCCCTGCGGCTGACCCCCCACGAGGGTGGCGGCGTACGCGGCGAGCTCCGCGGCGATGGTGGCCCGCTGGCACTCGGCGGCACGGTAACGCTCACCCCCGACGGCGATTTCGAGGCGCGCCTCACAGTTCAGCCCCGCGAGGAAGCGGCCACCGCCGGCCGCCGGCTCGCCCGCACCCTCGGCCTCGCCAACCCGGAAGGCACCACGGTTGTCGAAGCCAGCGGCAACGTCAGCGGCCAGGGCCTGCGCCTGACACAGCGGCCGGGATGAACGCGCCAGTGCACGCTTCGGCAACCGAGAGAGACGACGGCCGTCCCGGAGCCGGCGGCACGTCCTCGACACCAGCGGCTCATACTAATCTTCTCAGAAGTATTGTCATGCGTCAGCCGGTCTGTGCGCCGATGGGGCAAGGCGCGAGGCGCGCCGT
>NZ_JBNAZM010000027.1:0-65073 GCF_051195215.1 Arhodomonas sp. AD133
TGTAACATCTCCATCGGCAAACAATTGCCGATCACGTCAAAGCTTCCTTCCTGCCGCGCAGCGGCTTTGTGCAACAGGTATTAGGCGGACGACGTCCGCGTTTAAACACGGACATCGTCCGCCTAATACGCGCTCCTCCATCTAGCACCAACGTCGCCTATAGCTAATGTGTAAGGCTGTTGGGTAGCGCACTTGCCTTCCTCGAAACACTGCCGCGACCGTCAGGCGATGGCTGCTCTGCACACTATTTCTGCCAACTGTTGCACAATTTTGAATGCAAAGTCGAGGGCCAGGATATCCGGCCGTCGCAACGGTTGAACGCCGTGTGACCTGCGACTCTGGAGAACGATCCGATTCGGATTGAAGTATTGGTAATGGACTGTGTTGTGTAAGCGGATTCGTGCAGCACTTCAGCACTGACGGGCCGGATGCCCGTCTTGGCGGCGGGGGCGGCCTTTTCGTATGGTATGGCGGTTGGGTCCGTCACCTGAGCATTTGAATACCCAGATGCGGTAATGGCTCGTGCCTCGCTACTACTGTCGCCGTTCATCCTTCGGCTACCGTCACGCTCTCGGCCTTCGCCAGGGCCGACGACGCAAGGTCGGCTGCCCCCTGCAGCCGACAGCCCAGGGCCGACGACGCAAGGTCGGCTGCCCCCTGCAGCCGACAGCAAGGCCGAACCTACCGTGCTCAGTTAGTCACGGTACTGGAGTTGCCCCTTTCTCGTGGACATCTGACCCTTTGAGTTGGACTTCCCCGGGTGTCGTGGACACTCCGACGCTATGATTTCGTGCTATACGGGGCCATGAACCGCCGAGACTGGCGTCAGGTGACTGCGGACGATGTTCGCACCGATCTTCGTGAGCTTCGCTATCAGCTAATCCCGGTTCTTTCTGCCGATGCGATGGGTGGCGCGGCTGCTACGGACGACTGCGTGCGGCGGTTGGCGGGCGAGTGCCGGGACGCGTTGTCCATGGTGTTGCCGTTGGCTGACGCTGAGCGGGAGTTCCTGGATAGGCTTCTGGATCACGGCGAGATGCGCGGTGATTTGCTGGGCCTGGATGAACAACTGCTACAACTCGTTCAGCGCCGTCCGGCTTTGCTCTGGAAGGCGCATCATGCCCGCGGCAGGGTTTCCTGATGGAACGGTATTTGCCAGAGCACACGTAGGTGGTACGGAAGGGCATGCCTGCCCGGAGAGAGATGTTCGATAGCAGGCCTGCCAGGGCGAGACGGGATGCCAGCGGCGCACTGTGCCCGCCCTCGAGGAGGGCGCAGTCACAAAAAAGTCACAGCGCAACGAAAAAGGGGCCAGGCCGACGGGCCTAACCCCTTGATGCGATTGGTGGGCGGTGCTGGGTTTGAACCAGCGACCCCTGCCGTGTGAAGGCAGTGCTCTCCCGCTGAGCTAACCGCCCAACGCGATGCGAAGGTTACCGCCGGGCTCGTTCGTTGTCAATCGGGACGGGGTTGGGCGCGGCGGTCTGCGGCGTGGCTTCCGGGTCCAGGCGGGCCAGTGCCTCGAAGTGGGTCAGGAACACTTCCCCGGTGAGGTGAGCGAGGAAGTCCGTACGCTCGAGGGCGTCCATCACGGGGCCTTTCACTTCGGAGAGGTGGAGGCGGACGCCGGCGTCGGAGAGCCGGCGGTTGAGCGCTTCGAGCCCTTCCAGGGCGCTTGCGTCGATCTGGTTGATCGCCGAGCAGAGCAGCACCACGTCGGTGACGCCGGGAGCGGTGACGACGCGGTCGTAGATGTAGTCTTCGAGGAAACGGATGTTCGCGAAATACAGCGATTCGTCCACGCGCACACTGAGCACCGATGCGCTGGTGATGACCTCGTGGCGTTCCACGTTGCGGAAGTGTTCGGTGCCCGGCACCCGGCCGAGTACGGCCACGTGCGGCCGGGCGGTGCGCCACAGGAACAGCGCGATGGACACGCCGATTCCGGCGAGAACGCCCGTTTCCACGCCGATGGCCAGGACCACGACGATGGTGGTGGCCATGGCGGCGAAATCGCACCTGGAATAGCGCCAGACGCGGCGCAGCGCGCCGATATCCACCAGCGAGAGCACGGCGACGATGATCGTGGCCGCCAGGGTCGCCTTGGGCAGGTAGTGGAAGGCCGGGGTGAGCAGCAGGGTGGTCAGGGCGATGCCGATGGCCGTGAACACGCCGGCGAGCGGTGTTCGGGCACCGGCGTCGAAGTTCACCACCGAGCGTGAGAACCCGCCGGTGACCGGATAGCCGCCGGAGAAGGCGGCGGCGATGTTGGCCGCCCCCAGTCCGAGCAGTTCCTTGTTCGGGTCAACGCGCTGCCGGCGCTTGGCGGCCAGGGTCTGGGCCACCGACACCGACTCCACGAACCCAATCAGGCTGATGATGGCGGCCGCGGGGGCGAGCTCCAGCCACAGGGCAGGGGAGAACGGCGGCAGGCTCACCGTGGGCAGGCCACCGGGAACGGCCCCGACGATGCGCACACCCGCGTCGTTCAACCCGAACCCCGCCACCGCGAGCGTGGTGACCACAACGGCAACCACCGGTCCCGCCTTGGTGATGACCTCGACCGCGAACGGCGGCAGACCGGTGCGCGCCAGCAGGGGACGGAGCCGGGAGCGCACCCAGAACAGGAAGGCGATGGCGGCCACGCCGAGCATGACCGTTTCCGGGTTGATGGCATCCAGCTGCCGCGCGAGGCTGCCGAGCAACGCCGGCAGGTTGTGCCCCTGAAGGTCGATGCCGAGCACGTGCTTGAGCTGACTCGCGGCGATCAGGATGCCCGAGGCGGTGATGAATCCCGAAACCACCGGGTGGCTGAGCAGGTTGGCGATCCAGCCCAGCCGCAGCGCCCCCATGGCGAACAGCAGCGCGCCCGACAGCGCGGCGAGTACGAGGGCGGCGCCGATGTACTCGGCACTGCCGGGCTCGGCGACACGGCTGACCGCCGTTGCCGTGAGCAGGGACACCACGGCCACGGGTCCGACGGCGAGGGTGCGGCTGGAGCCGAACAGGGCGTAGGCGACCAGCGGCAGAATGCTCGCGTAGAGGCCGACCTCGGGCGGCAGGCCGGCCAGCATGGCGTAGGCGAGGCTCTGCGGGATGAGCATGATGGTGACGATCACCGCCGCGACCAGGTCCGCGGCGGCCTGGTCGCGGCGATAGCCCGGCAGCCATGCTGCCGCCGGAAGGGCTCGCACGAGTTGCTTGAAGCTCACCGAAACGGTACCCCTCAACGGCGTTGGCCGGTGTAGTCGCAGGCGGCTTTCGCCTCGTGGGCGGCCGGCTCATAGGGTAGCAGGGATGGCCTGGCGAGCCATTCGCGACCCTGGAGCATCAGGTCGAAGTAGATGCGGGGCATCATGCGCTCCTTGAGCCACCACATGGAGCGACGGGGCACTCTCGGGTCGAGGGGAAAGGTGGGCAGCAGCTTGCCGCCGTAGCCGAATTCGGCGAGCACGACGCGGCCGCGCTCGACGGTGAGCGGGCAGGAGCCGTAACCGTCATAGACGGCGCGCAGGCCGTGGCCGTCGAGCGTGGCGAGTGTGTTCTCCGCGACCACCGGCGCCTGTTTGCGCACCGCCGCCGCGGTCTTGGCGTTGGGCGCGGAGCAGGCGTCGCCCAGCGCGAACACGTTGCCGTAGCGGGCGTGGCGCAGAGTCTCGGCGTCCACCTCGATCCAGCCGGCGTCGTTCGCGAGGGGGCTGTGCCGGACGAAATCGGGCGCCGCCTGCGGCGGGCAGACGTGGAGCATGTCGAAGGACTTCTCCACGGTCTTCTCGCGATCGTCCTGTTTGACGTCGAACCACGCCTTGCGTGCCGGGCCGTCGACGGCGACCAGGTTGCTGTTGAACGCGAGATCGACCCCGTATCTCTCCACGTAGCGCATCAACGGCGGTACGAACGCGGAGACGCCGAAGAGCACTGCGCCGGCGGTATCGAACTCGACGTCGACGTTGTCCAGCACGCCGCGACGTCGCCAGTGGTCGCACGCGAGATACATCGCTTTCTGCGGTGCGCCGGCGCACTTGATCGGCATCGGCGGCTGGGTGAACAGGGCCTTGCCGTGGGTCAGTCCCTGGACCAGCTCCCAGGTGTAAGCCGCCATGTCGAAGCGATAGTTGGAGGTGACGCCATTGCGGCCGAGGGTGTCGCTCAGCCCTTCGATGCGGTCCCACTCCAGCTTGATACCCGGCGCGGCGATGAGCACTCGGTAGCTGATGCGCTCTCCGTCTTCCAGGACGATCTGGTCGTGTTCGGGGTCGAATGTGGCCACCGCGGCGCGAATCCATTTCGCGCCTTCGGGGATTGCGTCGGCCATGGCACGCCGGGTGTGGCGGCGGTCGAATACACCACCGCCCACCAGGGTCCAGCCGGGCTGGTAGTAGTGGTCCTCCCGGGGTTCGATGATCGCGACCCGTAGATCCCGGCGCCGCGCCAGGAGGCTGGCGGCGGCGGCGCATCCGCCCGCGCCGCCACCGACGATGGCCACATCGTAGCGCTGTCGCGTATCGCGCCGGTGCGTGCGCTCGTCGTGTTCCGCCCTGGACCATCTGGCCTCGAGGCGCGGCAGCAGCGCGTCGAGCTCGTAACCCGCCTGACTGCATGCGGCGAGGATTGCCTGCGGCGCGAGGTGGTGCGCCTCGTGCAGCGCCCAGAGCGTGGTGGAGCGTGTGCCCGTGCGGCAGAAGGCGAGCACAGGGCCGCGCACGCCCGCCAGGATCTCGGCGAATGCGTCCACGTCCGCGTCGGTAATGCGCCCTGACTGCACCGGCAGATGATGGTAGGCGAGTCCGTGGCGTCGGGCGGCCGCTTCCAGGTCGGCGCTCGTTGGCTGATCCTCGGCTTCGCCGTCCGGACGGTTGTTGATGATCGTCCGGTAGCTGGCAGCGGCGAGCGTACCGATATCCCCGGGCTGGAGCTGGTCGGTGACGGCGTAGAAGGGCGTCAGTGCTTTGACGGTATTCATCGTGTTTCGCCTCGGTATCGCACGCGTCGCCGTTATACGGCGTTCAGCGGAATCTTGAGATAGCGGGTGCCGTTGTCTTCCGGGGGCGGGAGATCGCCGGCACGCATGTTCACCTGCACCGACGGCAGCAGCAGACGCGGCATGGCGAGCCCGGCGTCGCGCTTGGTACGCATCGCCACGAACGCGTCTTCATCGACGCCGTCGTGCACGTGGACGTTGTGCGCGCGTTCCTCGGCGACGGTGGTCTCCCAGCGGTATTCGTCGCGCCCCGGTGCCTTGTAGTCGTGGCACATGAACAGCCGTGTCTGCGGCGGCAGCGACAGCACCCGCTGGATCGAGCGGTAGAGCGTTCGCGCGTCGCCACCGGGGAAGTCCGCGCGGGCGGTGCCGAAGTCCGGCATGAACAGCGTGTCGCCGACGAATGCCGCGTCGCCGATGACGTAGGTGCAGCAGGCCGGGGTATGTCCCGGCGTGTGCAGCACACGCGCGGGGATACTGCCCACCTCGAAGGTATCGCCATCGTGGAACAGCCGGTGGAACTGGCTGCCATCGCGTGCGAATTCGGTGCCGGCGTTGAAGAGCTTGCCGAAGGTGTTCTGCACGGTGGCGATGTGCTCGCCGATGCCGAGTTGCCCGCCCAGGTGTTCGACCAGATAGGGCGCAGCGGAGAGGTGGTCGGCATGGACGTGTGTTTCCAGCACCCAGTGCACGGCCAGGTCGTTGGCGCGGACGTATTCGATGATCGCGTCCGCGCTGGCCGTGCTGGTACGTCCGGCATTTGGATCATAGTCGAGCACCGAGTCGACGATCGCGCATTGCCGCGTATGCGGGTCGCTGACGACGTAGCTGACGGTGAACGTGGCCGGGTCGAAGAAGGCCTGGACCTGGGGTTGCTGCATGGCGCTCTACCTCCAGCGGCGTTGTGGCATTGAAACATTTGGTTATATCTATATATGATAAATTCATAAAAGTCCAGTGCCCCGCGCCCCTGCTTCAGCCACATCCGGCAGGTAACGCAACGGTGGCACGCAGAGCTACGTGTCAGCGGGAGGTAGGCGGCTTGGTCAGATGGCAGGACAGACGGCTCGCACGGGAGATCGCGGCGACGCTTGGCTTCAAGCTGCTTTGCCTGGCGCTGCTGTGGTCATTGTTCTTCGGTGACGAGCACCGCACCGACGTCACCCCCGAGACCCTCGAACAGCGCCTGGTCGGCGCCGAGGTCGCGGACACACCGAATCGTTCCGTTATCGAGGAGTCCGGCGATGGAGCTTGACCCGGTTGTGCTATCGCGCATTCAGTTCGGCCTGACGGCCATGTATCACTTCCTGTTCGTCCCGCTGACACTCGGGCTGTCGTTCATCCTCGCCATCATGGAGAGCGTCTACGTAATGACGGGGCGCCGGATATGGCGGGAGATGACCCAGTTCTGGGGCAAGCTGTTCGCCATCAATTTCGCCATGGGCGTGGCCACGGGCATCACCATGGAGTTCCAGTTCGGAACGAACTGGGCCTACTACTCCCACTACGTTGGCGATATCTTCGGCGTCCCTCTCGCCATCGAGGGGCTGATGGCGTTTTTCCTGGAGTCCACGTTCGTGGGGCTGATGATCTTCGGCTGGGACCGTATCTCCCGTCTTCAGCACCTGGCGGTGACCTGGCTGGTGGCGCTCGGCTCGAATCTCTCCGCACTGTGGATCCTCATCGCCAACGGCTGGATGCAGAATCCGGTGGGGGCGCGTTTCAACTTCGAGACCATGCGCATGGAGGTGACCGACATCTTCGCGGTGATCTTCAATCCCGTCGCGCAGGCGAAGTTCGTTCATACCGTCAGTGCCGGGTATGTCACCGGCGCCATGTTCGTGCTCTCCATCAGCGCCTTTTACCTGCTGCGGCATCGTCATGGCGCCTTTGCCAGGCGCAGCTTCGCGGTCGCCGCGAGCTTCGGCCTGGCGTCGTCACTGTCGGTCGTGGTCCTGGGGGACGAGAGCGGCTACGTGACCACCGAGCACCAGCAGATGAAACTCGCCGCCATGGAGGCGATGTGGGAGACGCAGCCCGCCCCCGCCGATTTCACGCTGGTGGGATTGCCGGATGCCGAGGCCCGGGAGACGCACTATGCGGTGCACATCCCGTACGTGCTCGGCCTGATCGCGACGCGTTCCATCGACGAAGAGGTGCACGGGATCAACGAGCTCGTCGCCGGCGCGGAGCAGCGCGTGCGCTCGGGGCTGGTCGCCTACGAGGCATTGCAGCGTCTGCGTGAGGCGCCCGGCGACGCCACGGCCCGCGAGCGGTTCGAGGCCCACGGCGATGATCTGGGCCACGCGTTGCTGCTGAAGACGTTCATGGACGATCCCCTGCAGGCGGGTGAAAGGGATATCGCCCGGGCGGCGTCGCTGACCGTTCCGCCGGTCACCGCGTTGTTCTGGACCTTCCGGATCATGGTCGCGCTCGGGTTTTTCTTCATTGCGCTGTTCGCGTTCGCGTTCTACGTGTCCGCGACCCAGCGTTTCGAGCGCTACCGCTGGTTCCTGCGCACGGCCGTGTATGCGCTGCCGTTGCCGTGGCTCGCCGCGGAGCTCGGCTGGTATACGGCGGAAGGCGGCCGGCAGCCGTGGGCCATCGAGGGCATCCTTCCCACCGATATCGCTGCGTCCTCGGTGTCAGGGGGGATGGTGCTGGCGAGTCTGATCGGCTTCGTCGTCTTCTACTCGGTGCTGGCCGTGGTGGACGCCTACCTCATGGTGCGCTATGCGCGCATGGGCCCCGACCGCGCACTGCACAACACGCCCGCGGGCGCGGAGTCCGTCGCTGCAGATCTGGAACCCCAGGAGAGCTGACATGGATTACGAGCTGTTGAGACTCATCTGGTGGGCGTTCATGGCGGTGCTGGTCGTCGGCTTCGCCGTGATGGACGGCTTCGACCTGGGCGTGGCGGCGCAGCTGCCGTTCGTCGCCCGGACCGATACGCAGCGGCGCGTGGCCATCAACAGCATCGGGCCGGTGTGGGACGGCAATCAGGTCTGGCTCATTACTGCCGGTGGCGCGACGTTCGCGGCCTTTCCGCTGCTTTACGCCGCGGCGTTCTCGGGCTTTTACTTCGCAATGCTGCTGGTTCTGGTCGCGCTGATTCTCCGCCCGGTGGGCTTCGATTTCCGCAACAAGCTCAGCGACCGGCGTTGGCGTGCCACCTGGGACGCTGCGCTGTTCGTCTCCGGCGCGGTGCCCAGCGTCGTCTTCGGAGTGGCGGTGGGCAATCTGCTGCTCGGAGTCCCGTTCCACTTCGACGCCGATCTGCGCCTGTATTACGAGGGTGGGCTGATCGGACTGCTCAACCCGTTCGGTTTGTTCTGCGGCGTGCTCTCGCTGGCGATGCTGCTGATGCACGGGGCCGCATACCTGGCGCTCAAGACCGAAGGGCAGGTGGCGACTCGCGCCCGTTGGGTGCTGGTAGCCGCCGCGCTGACCGCGGTCGTGATGTTCGCGCTCGGCGGCGTATGGGTGGCCTGGGGCATGGACGGACATGTCATCACCAGTACCGTGGATACCGCCGGCCCGTCGAACCCCACCACCAAGACGGTCGTCACCCGTGCCGGCGCATGGCTGGAGAACTTCGCGCGTCATTCCTGGATGCTGGCGGCCCCGGCGGCGGGGTTCGCTGGAATGGTGCTGGCGGTGCTGCTCACTCTGCGGGGTCGGGCGGGAGCGGCGTTCATGGCATCGGCGCTCGGAGTGGCCGGCATCATCGTCACCGCCGGCCTGGCGCTGTTTCCCTTCCTCATGCCCTCCAGCACGCATCCGCGTTTCGGACTCACGCTCTGGGACGCCACCTCCAGCCGGGGAACGTTACTGACGATGACCGTCGTCACCGTGTTCTTTCTGCCCATCGTGGCCGCCTACACCAGTTGGGTGTACCGCGTCCTGCGCGGCCGGGTGACGCCGGCTTACGTCGAAGAGCACGGCAGCTCGCTTTATTGAGGAGCGTTCGCGATGTGGTATTTCACCTGGATTCTCGGCGTCCTGTTCGCCTGTGCGTTCGGCATCATCAACGCGATGTGGATCGAGCATCACCTCACCAACGGGGAAGGCGGCGGCGAGCCGAACGACGAGGGCGCGCCCGGGGGCGACTCGCAGCCGCCGCGGTAAGGTCGCTGTCGGGGTACCGGGGGGCACGGCCTGTCGGTGTTCAAGGTCTGTGTGTATACTGGCCGCCGCTTTGCGGAGGCCCTGAACGACCCCGTTCGTCGGCGTGAGTCGTAGGCGGCCTCCCGGGTGGCTCGCGCGGCATCGATCGGGGCGTTCCGGGCGTATTCCGGCTGGAAGCCGAAAGCGGTGGCCGCCTTCGGTGGTTCCTGCGCTCGTAGCGGTCGTGGTGCCGCCGCGCCGCCCATGGGCATTCATCGGGTGGCGGTGGCGCCGGCGGTATGCCGTCGGATCGCGGTGCTGCCCGCTGGTCACGCGAATGGCGCTGATAGGGACTCACAATGACCGTTAAGACGCGTTTCGCCCCCAGTCCGACCGGCTATCTCCACATCGGAGGGGCGCGCACGGCTCTGTTCTCCTGGCTCTATGCGCGCCGCCACGGCGGCCGCTTCGTGCTTCGCATCGAGGATACCGACCGGGAACGTTCCACCCCGGAGGCCATTAACGCCATCCTCGAGGGCATGGCATGGCTCGGCCTCGACTATGACGAGGGCCCCTTCTATCAGACCGAGCGTTTCGACCGGTACAAGGACGTCATCGAGCGCTTGCTCGACGAAGGCAAGGCGTACCGTTGTTATTGCTCCAAGGAGCGGCTGGAGACGCTGCGCGAGGAGCAGATGGCGCGCAAGGAGAAGCCGCGCTATGACGGCCGGTGTCGGCATCTCGACGCACCGCCGGCGGACGCGGCCGACGCACCGGTAGTGCGGTTCAGGACGCCGCTGGAAGGCGAGACCGTGATCGACGATCGCGTCAAGGGGCGGATCACGTTCAACAACCGCGAGCTCGACGATCTCATCATCGCCCGCGCCGACGGCTCGCCGACGTACAACTTCGTGGTCGTGGTGGACGACATGGATATGGGCATCAGCCATGTCATCCGCGGTGACGACCACGTGAACAACACCGCGCGCCAGGTGAACATTCTCAAGGCACTGGACGTCGAGCCGCCGGTATACGCGCACGTGCCCATGATCCTGGACGAGCAGGGCAAGAAGCTCTCCAAGCGCAGCGGTGCGGCGAGCGTGATGGATTTCCGCGACCAGGGCTATATGCCCGAGGCGGTCGTCAATTACCTGGCGCGGTTGGGCTGGTCGTACGGGGATCAGGAGATCTTCACGCCGGACGAGCTCATCGAGCGCTTCGACATCGACGATATCAATCAGTCGGCGTCGAGTCTCAATCTCTCCAAGCTCCAGTGGCTCAACCAGCACTACATGAAGACGCTGGAGCCGGCCCACGTGGGCCGATACCTGGCCTGGCACCTCGGTGAGCTCGGTGTCGACGCTGCCGCGGGTCCCCCTCTGGAAGCGCTGGTGCGCGCGCAGGCGGAGCGGACGAAGACATTGCGCGAAATGGCGGAGAACAGCCTGTTCTTCTTCCGCGAGCCGGCGGATTACGACGAAAAGGCCGCGCGCAAGAATCTCAAGGCCGCTGCGGCGCCTGTGCTGGCCCGGCTGCGGGAGGACCTGGGGGCGCTCGAGGCGTGGCATGCAGAGGCCATACACGGCGTTGTCACCGCGGTCGGGGAGGCGCTGGAGCTCAAGCTCGGCAAAGTCGCCCAGCCGCTTCGCGTGGCCGTCTCCGGTGGCCCGGTATCGCCGCCCATCGACCAGACCCTGGAGATGCTCGGCCGCGAGGCGACGCTGCGCCGCATCGAGGCTGCCGAGCGCTGGATCGCGGAGAACGCGCCGCCCTCCGAAGCTTGACAGCCCCGGGGCGGCGTGCCTAGACTGCGCGCTCGTCGAGACAACGGGGCCATAGCTCAGCTGGGAGAGCGCCTGCATGGCATGCAGGAGGTCGGCGGTTCGATCCCGCCTGGCTCCACCAAATACCGGAAAAGGGTGCCTGATCAGGCACCCTTTTTCGTTCTTGGCGCTTCGTGCGGATAGACGGTGCGTGTTGCCGCATTCACCTGCTCTAGACAGTCGCCAACATAGCGCTCTGGCAGAACGGCCACAGCGGCCTGGTTTCGTTTATGGTGGCGAATCTCGGCAAAGCCGGCAGTACGTACCTCCCACCGTATCGCATGTCACTGAGACAGAATCTCGAAGCGCTATCGTACCTTTCCGGGTTCTCCGGGCAGCCGCTCATATGCAGCGTTGCCGAGCACGCCTATGGCCGCTTCTGCCGCTGGCTGGGCCTCACTGCGAAGCGTTCGCGTATGACTGAGCCGTGAAACGGACGAGACTTTTCGCCAATGGTCGATCTCGTTGAGCAAACCAATCTGGGTGTTGGCCAGTAATGAGGTCACTATTTTCGTTCCCGATTCCACTACAACCGGTTGGCTTGCGGTTCCTCCCGTCGATAGGCAACGCCATGCCACCTCTGTAAATTGGCACTCCCCGGAAATTACTACGGTAGTGGGCCCGTTTCCGGCATCAACAGTAATAACCTGGGTGATTTCGTTTCCGGAAATGGTCATTTCGCCGGTAGCGTTGAACCCTTGGAGTTCTGTGTCGGCTATAGCTTGTGTTCTGTCTTGCAGGGAGATTCGGGTGAGCTCATATGTGCCGTTCAGGTTGTTCGCGTTCGTTTTGAAATTGGAAATGGAAAAATTCTGTATTCCTTGCTGCCATTCAATTGTGACTTCTGTGTTCTCGGCGGGAAAGTCCTCCAATACGATCGACGCATTCGCATCCCGCAAAAAATTCGTCCCCAACGTGACGACTTCGAAGTTCGCGTTGGCAAATTCCTCCCCGTCGGCGAATACTCGAACCGTGTGCATGCCGTCGCCAAGCAAGTTGTAGTTGATCAACAGCCCATAACCGTTGTCGCTGTCTCCACAAACCCCTGCAGTATCATCGCGTGATGTGCCGTAAGCCGCCTCAATCGGGGTGCCGCCGTCGAATCGGACCTCTATTCGCTCGGCATCACACTTCCAACCCGAGACAAGGCCGATACCACTTACGACGCTGCCAGCGGCCGGGTTGCCCAAAACGCCTTGAGCGAAGGTGGCTTGAGGGTATACGCAGAACAAGGTCGCAGCCACGACCAGAGAAGATATAGTGCGTATCATCTTGTTGCCCTCTGCTTTCTGGAGCGATTCTGACTTCGTCGCTTGTAAGAGCTCTAAACTGGTAGGGGAGCTGGTGTCGCTGGTGAAGACGGGCCGCTGAAGGTAATGGTAGGACACGGCTTCCGTGTGTAAAGGCGATTTGCGATGCCTACGCACGAACGCTGAGAGCATTGCTCGCGCATGCCTGCAGTTATGCGAAAAAATTGAAGTTGCAAGCCAACAAATTCTTCATGGGGGGCTTCCTTGTGAAGCCAATATGTGAAGGAGGGTTCAGTATTTTTTGAAGTGGCAATGAGGTGATCTTTATGCCTTTCTTTTATTATGTTGTGGGTGCTCGCCATTGGGCTGCTATGACCCAACGACGGTTGTTTGGGATTGTCTGGCTAGCCGAAATGCCATTTATGTGCGGGTGAGCAGGCGCTGACAGGTTCAAATCGAGACGCTTTAAGGGTGGCGCCCGAGAAGGTTGGTAATGAACCCGGAATGGAACTGTCGCGCGGCTGCGGCTACGTTGGCGGCGGCGTTTGAATCGTTGTAGACGCTGACCGCGAAGTGATCGCCACGTTTGGAGATCGTGAACGGTCCAGTCCGTAATCACGCGAACACTCGCTGCGCGTCAGGGAGCAGCCCGGTTGATGTCAGGTCTTGCGCAGCAACTCACGCTGTAGCGAGAGGACCAGGCGTTGCAGGCCGGAGCGGTCGGCGTCGGAGAAGTTGATGAAGCGGGCGCCGAAGCGCGTGCGCCGCCGGGTGCGGTCATAGCTGCAGTGGCGGACCTCCACTTCCGCCTCCAGCGCTTCGCTGTCCTTGAGCCCGACGTGGCACGTATACACCTTTCCGGTTTCCGGCTCCGTCCCGTGGAGAACGTACGCCCCGATGCCCCCGGCGGAGATATCGTAGAGCTCGAACTGGGTGCGGCGCTCTCCGGCTTCCAGCCACGATTCGGACTGCCGCATCGCGGGAACGGGCACGCGCACGAAGCGCCGGCGCTGGTGATAGATGATCTCTTCGGGGAATGGGGCGACGTAGTAATATATCCCGCCCTGGAGGCCGATCTCCTCGACGGTGACCGTAAAGCGGGTGTCCACGCCGAAGGTGCGGCTGACGATGCGAAGCTCCGTGCCCTGTTCCACGCGCCAGTGCCCGCGCTCCGGGCGGAGTTCGTCCAGCGTGATCAGACGCCGGTCCGCGTCCACGTAGAGCATGGCACTGCGATAGGGAACGCCACGGCCCGGCAGGTGAACGTCCAGTAATGTGCGGGATTCGTGGAGACGCCGCAGGATGCTGACGAGTTGCCCGGGGTTTCGGATGCAATCAGGCTCGTTTTCGTAGTCCATTGTTGGCGAGCTTCGTTGTTCTGTCGTCCGAGCCGTTGTCCGTGTAGGGCTCACGCGCGCGTGTGCATTCTCCCGCCGGAACCCGACTGCGCGCCACCGGGCTGATACGTCTCGGCGCTACGGTCCTGGCCGGTGAGCAGCGCGAGCTCGTCACGCAGCGCACCGAGCACCCGCGCGATCGCGATACCGTTGCGCTCGTTGAGGCGATGGAGGTCTTCGAGCGAGGCGCGCAGCGCTGCCCATTCCCGTGAGTCGTCGCCGGCCCCGCGGTCCCAGGGGCCGAGCGCTTCGAGTCGTCCGAGCAGGCCGAGCTTCTCCTCGGCCAAAGTCTCGAACGCCTCGGGAGCGCCGTGCGCCGCGATAAGCGCGCGCTCGCGCTCGAGCGCGTCAGCAAGGGCCCGGGTCAGCTCGCGGGCCTCGCGCAGACGTTCGCTGGCGGCAGCGCCGTCATTCATCGCCGAGCAGGCTCTCGAATTCGGCGAACCGATCGGCGATGCGGTTCGGGTCCAGCGGGTATTCACCCTTGGTGATGCGCTCGCGAAGCTCGTCCACGCGTGCCTGATCGACCTCCGGCGTCTTGTCGATCGCTTCGCGCACGGCGGTGAGCCGTTCCGACTGGCTCGAGGCGTCGGCGCCGCGTGCCGCCGTGTCATTGCGAGTCGGCTGCGATTCCCCACGCTCCGGCTCTCCGGACCTGTTCGCCTTGCTTCCCGCGACGGCGTTACCGTTGACGCGTGGGCCGTTGTCGATCGGATTGCTCATGTTCCCTGCTCCGTCGGTTGCTCTCGTGACCGCCCCGCCAGGCGGAACGGGTCGTTCCCTCGTCACCCTTGATCGGCCTATCGGCCAGCGATCGCGAAACTTTAGCAGATGTACTACCGCTGGTCAGAATTGGACCACCGCACGTCCCCGGCCCACGACCTCGGCCTGCAATTCGCGCCGTGACGAGAGGTTGCGTACCCGGATGCGCTCCCCCCGGGTGCCGTTCTCCAGTGCCCGAGCCTTCATGCTGACCCGCACCGTCTGGTTACGTGCCTCCAGCAGCAGCTCGTCGCCCCGGCGTATCAGGGTGGGACGGGTGAGATGGCGGGCGGTGACGACGGTGTCCGCCGCGAGCGCGCGATTGGTTTGAAGTCCCACGAGATCCTCGCGATCAGTGTAGTACTGTCCCCGCAGAGCGCCGCTCTCCCGGCGGGCCCGTTGCAGGTCGTCGGCCGCGATCGCCGAGCCCCGGGGCAGGGGCCGGCGCGTTACGATCACCTCGACGCTGCGTACCACTCGCGTCGGTACGTAGACTTTCCATGGTTCCGGGCCGGGGCAGCGCACGCGTACGACCAGCCGCTCGGCGTCCGCGCGCCCGTTAGGCAGCTCTGCGGTGAGCGGCTGGCCGCAGGCGGCCAGTCGCAGGCGCTGGTCGAGGCGGTCGACCTCCACGCGCTCGAGCCGGCCTCGGCCGGCATCCAGCTCCGATACGAAGCGCTCGACGCGGTCGCGGATGGCATCCAGTGACTGCCGCTTCTGCGCTGCCACCGATCCGCTCGCGATCACCAGCAGCAAACAACCGATTGCGATGCGGTACATGCGATCATGTCCTGCCGACGTGTTTGCCGGCGACTCTTGCAGAATCCGTTCCACATTGTGGTGGTAGCCGGCTGGTTTCCGACGGACGTTACCGCTCGGCGGGCACGGTTAAGCTTGGCGCGAATTTGCCGTTACCCTTGTAAGCGAGCGTCCGTTTCATCCGTCAGGCACGGGTGCCTGGCAAAGCGGATTCGCAGACACTGGTGACGAGCAGCGAGGAGGCTGGGCGTGGCCCTGCAGGCTCAAAAAGGAATCGACGTTGCGGACTACGAGGTCTTCCGCCGCTTTCTCGAAGAGAGCTGCGGAATCGTGCTGGGCGACAACAAGCAGTACCTCGTCGCCAGCCGCTTGAGTCCACTGATGCGCCATCATGGCATGGCGGATCTGGGGGATCTCGTGCGCCGGCTGCAATCCGCCGGCGGGCAACGGCTGCGTGCGGAAGTCATCGATGCGATGACGACCAACGAGACGCAGTGGTTTCGTGACATCTACCCCTTCAGGATTCTCTCCGACCAACTCTTCCCGGAGTTCGAACACCAGGGCAAACGCCAGGTCCGGATCTGGTCCGCGGCCTGCTCGTCCGGCCAGGAAGCTTACTCCGTGGCCATGACACTCGAGGCGTATCGTGCCCAGGGACGAAATCTTGACGCCCGCATTGTCGGGACGGACATATCCCCCCAGATGGTCGCCCGTGCGACGGCCGCGGAGTACGGCGCCAGCGAGATCCGCAGAGGGTTGAACGATGAGCAGCAGCGTCGGTTTTTCGACGCCGTCGATCGTGAAACGTGGCGCGTCCGTCCCGAGGTGGCGCGGCGGGCGAGCTTTCGCCAGCACAACCTGTTGGAGAGTTTCGCGTTGCTGGGGCGGTTCGACCTCATCCTCTGCCGCAACGTGCTGATCTACTTCTCGCTCGATTGCCGTGCCGACATCCTCCGGCGCATGGGTCAGGCCATGGAACCGGGTGGTTATCTCATGGTCGGTGCCTCGGAGTCCCTGCCCCGGGAGCTGACCGAGTTCGAGATGGTGCGCTGCCGCCCGGGTGTGGTCTACCGCAAGCGCTCGGGCTGATTGTGTGCTGGCACCGCCCGGCGACGGGCGGCACCCCCGGCCGCTCCTTCCTTCCTGCTGCGGTCCGGTCCCTCGCTGAGATGTTGATCGCCAGATCGTTGGCACGCTGATTGCAAAGCAGCTACCGGCATCGTTCAGTTATGAGGTGACCGGATATGAGCGTGTCACTGGACAAGGTCTTCGGTGTGCCGGCGGCGGCGTTGAAGCTGCAGTCGCAGCGGGTTCAGCTCATCGGCGAGAACATCGCCAACGCCGATACGCCCGAATACAAGGCGCGGGACATCGACTTCCGGGCGGCACTCGCTGGCGCCGGCAGCGACCGCGCGTCCCTGGCGACCACCAATGCGCGGCACATCCCCGCCGCCGGTGATGGTCGTGGTGGTGGTGAGCAACGCGTTCAGTATCGTGTGCCCGCCAACCCGTCGCTCGACGGCAATACGGTCGAGGTGCACCGCGAGCAGACGCGTTTTGCCGAGACGTCCGTCCAGTACCAGGCTGCCGTCAACCTTCTCGGATCCCGCATTCAAGGCATCATCGGTGCGCTCAAGGGAGAGTGATCATGGCGCTGTATAACGTATTCGACGTGGCGGGCTCGGCCATGAGCGCCCAGTCGCTTCGTCTCAATCTGACCGCCAGCAATCTGGCGAACGCGGAGACGACCGCCAGCAGTCCCGAGGAAGCCTATCGCGCCAGGCATCCGGTGTTCGCGGCGAAGCTGCAGCAGGCACAGGCCGGCCAGGCGGAGACCTCGAACGGCGTGGAGGTGGGGGTGCGAGGCGTCGTGGAGACCGACGCGCCGGTGCAGGCGCTGCATCAGCCGAACAGTCCGCTCGCCGACGAGAACGGCTATGTCTACCGCTCCAACGTCAATCCCGTCGAGGAGATGGTGAACATGATCTCGGCCTCGCGTTCTTACCAGAACAGCGTCGAGGTGATGTCGACATCGCGCGATCTGATGCTGCAGACGCTGCGGATCGGGCGCTAGGGCCCCAGGGCGCAGGAGGCAATGATGGTGAATATTACCGGCGCGACGGGCACCGGCGGTAGCGAGAACCGTAACGCGACACAGAGCGAGAAGGACCGCACCCAGCTCGGCCAGTCCGATTTCCTCGAGCTGATGACCACGCAGCTTCAGAACCAGGATCCGATGAAACCCATGGAGAACGGCGAGTTCATGGCGCAGATGGCGCAGTTCTCCTCGGCCTCGGGTATCCAGGAGCTGTCGCAGTCGTTCCAGGAGTTCCAGTCGTCGATGACCGGCAACCAGGCGCTGGAAGCCGCAAGCCTGGTGGGTCGCAAGGTGACCGTGGAGAGCAATACCGGTCATCTGCCGGAACAAGGCTCGCTGGAAGGATCCATTCAGCTCGACGGTAACGTCGGAAATCTGACGGTCGCCGTCATCGATGGCAGCGGGCAGCGGGTCGCCGAGGTGCCGCTCGGCGAGCGCAGTGCCGGGGACGTGGATTTCTCCTGGGACGGGCACGATGCCGAGGGCGAGCGCCTGCCAAGCGGCACCTACGAGCTGGTGGCCGAGACCGACACCGACGACGGTGTGGTGACGCATCCGATACGCATCGCCGGCGAGGTCACGAGCGTGGCTCTGGCGGGCAACGGCAAGCCGCCGCAGCTGACGGTGGACGGGCTCGGTGACATCTCGCTCACCGATGTACGCAAGGTTCAATGACAGGAGGGGGATGACATGTCCTTCGAAACCGCTCTCACCGGTCTCAAGGCCGCGGCCTCGGATCTCGACGTCACCGGCAACAACGTCGCCAACAGCCAGACTACCGGGTTCAAGGGCTCGCGGGCGGAGTTCGCCGATATATTCGCCTCGAGCAGCCTGGGTGTGTCCAAGAACGCCGTCGGCCAGGGTGTGCGTCTGGCGAACACCTCGCAGCAGTTCACCCAGGGGCAGTTCAACTTCACGGGCAACAGCCTGGATCTCGCCATCAACGGTAACGGCTTTTTCCGTGTGAGCGACGGCGGGGAGATGCAGTATACCCGCAACGGCGCGTTCAACCTGGACAAGAACGGCTACATCGTCGACGCCAATGGCCGGCGGCTGACCGGTAACCTGGCGGACGACGACGGCCAGATCACCGGCGAGCAGGGCGAGCTGCAGGTCAATATCGGCAACGTGGCGCCGCAGCCGAGCAGCGAGCTGAGTCTCTCGGCGAATCTCGATGCCGACGCCGAGACGCCGCCGGTGGGCACCTTCGCCCCGGACGATCCCGACAGCTACAACTTCTCGACCTCGACCACGGTCTACGATTCCCAGGGCGGGGCGCATCTGGGCACCTATTACTTCGTCAAGACCGGTGACAACACCTGGGACGTCCAGCTCTCCATCGAGGCCGACGGCGGGCCGGTCACCCAGAATGCCGCCAGCCTCACGTTCGCGAACGACGGCACCCTGGATACCGCCGGCAGCACGATCAACACGATCAACGCGACCCTGGGCGGCGGCGTGGAGGATCTCACCATAGAGCAGGACCTCTCCGCGCTCACGCAGTTCGGCTCGCCCTTCGAAGTCAAGCAATTGCGCCAGGACGGCTTCCCCGCCGGCCAGTTCACCGGCCTCGGCGTCGAATCCGATGGCCGCATCGTGGCGCGGTTCACCAACGGGCAGACCGAGGCGCTGGGGCAGGTGGCGCTCGCGCGCTTTCCGAGCCCCTCCAATCTTCAGCAGGTCGGTGATACGAGCTGGGTGGAGACGTTCCAGTCCGGCGTGCCGGTCTTCGCCGCACCGGGGAGTTCGGGCACGGGGTCCATCGAGCCCGGGGCGCTGGAGCAGTCCAACGTGGATCTCACCGAGCAGCTCGTGCAGATGATCACCGCGCAGCGCAACTACCAGGCCAACTCCCAGATGATCTCCACCCAGAACGAGGTCACCCAGGAGATTCTCAATATCCGTTAGCGGGACAGCCGTCGGAGGATAGATTCATGGACCGTCTGGCCTATCTCGCGATGACCGGGGCGAAGTACGCCCTGGAACAGCAGCGAACGACGAGTCACAACCTGGCGAACGCGAACACGCCCGGTTTCCGCGCCGATCTGGAGGCGCTCGTCAGCCGCGAGGTGGAGGGGCCGGTGCGTCCGAGCCGCGTCTACGGCGAGGAGGTGCGTACCGGCAGCGATTTCAGTCAGGGCGCGCTTACCACCACCGGGCGCGAGCTCGATGTCGCCGTCAGCGGCGAGGGCTGGCTCGCGGTGCAGGCGAGCGACGGCACCGAGGCCTACACCCGGCGTGGTGATCTCCGGATCACCGAGGGCGGGCTGCTGGAAACCGGTGACGGTCACCTGCTGATGGGCAATGGCGGTCCGGTGGCAGTGCCGCCCGCCGAGAAGATCGAGATCGGTGCCGACGGCACGGTGAGCGTCGTGCCCAAGGGCCAGGGTGCCAACGCCATGGTCACCGTCGATCGCATCAAGCTCGTCAATCCGCCACCGGAATCCCTGAGCAAGGGCGAGGACGGTCTTTTCCGGCTCGCCGACGGCGAGACGGCGCCCGCGGACGCGGGTGTGAAGGTCACTTCCGGGGCGCTGGAGTCGAGCAACGTCAGCGCCGTGGATTCGCTGGTGGAGATGATCGACCACGCCCGGCGCTTCGAGACGTACATCAAGATGATCGATACCGCGCGCCAGACCGACGAAGCCGGCCAGCGGTTGCTGCGAAGCGGTGGCTGATGTCGGCACACGAATTGCTTCGTAGCGGGTGGAACAGTAACCGCGAAGCCGGGTGGTCGCCGCCGCGACACCGGTGCACGCGCAGGAGGATACCGAGATGAATCCGGCACTCTGGGTCGCCAAGACCGGTATGGACGCGCAGCAGACGCGCATGTCCGTTGTTTCCAACAACCTGGCCAACGTCAATACCACGGCGTTCAAGCAGGACCGGGCCAAGTTCGAGGATCTGGTCTACCAGACCGTCCGCCAGGCCGGTGGTCAGACGTCGCAGGACACCCAGCTCCCCTCGGGCCTGATGGTGGGCACGGGTGTGCGCGTCGCCGCCTCCGAGAAGATGCACACCCAGGGCAATATCCAGCAGACCGGCAACGCCCTGGACGTGGCGATCAACGGCTCCGGTTTCTTCCAGGTTCTCCAGCCCGACGGCAACATCGCGTATACCCGCGATGGCTCGTTCCAGGTGGACAACCAGGGGCAGCTCGTCACCAAGAACGGCCTGGGCGTGGTTCCCAACATCAACATCCCGCAGAACGCCGAGAGCGTGACCATCGGCGCCGACGGCACCGTGTCGGTGAAGACCGCCGGTCAGCCCAATGCCGTGCAGGTGGGCACGCTGGAGCTCGCCGGGTTCGTCAATCCCGCGGGTCTCAAGCCCGTGGGGCAGAACCTGTACGTGGAAACCGGCGCCAGCGGTGCACCCCAGAACGGCACCGCAGGGCTCAACGGTCTGGGCACGCTTCAGCAGGGGGCGCTGGAGAGCTCCAACGTCAACATCGCCGAGGAGCTGGTGAACATGATCGAGACCCAGCGCGCGTTCGAGACCAATACGCGGGCGATCTCGACCACCGACAGCATGCTCCAGTACATGACCAACAACATCTGATTCCGCGCCGTTGCCAGAGGAAACCGCCATGGCAGTCAGCCGCCGTCCACACGCGCCAGGCGTAAGCCGAGTCCTGCGGCTGGCGGCAGCGGGCATGCTCGCGTTGTCCCTGGTGGGGTGCGCGACCACCCAGACGCAGCGTACGCCGCCGGAGCCGCTGCCGCAGCCGACGCTCTACCAGCCGGAGACGCGGGACAATGGGGCGATCTACCAGGCCGGGCGCGACGTCCGCCTGTTCGAGGACCGCACCGCGCGCCGTGTGGGCGACGTGGTCACCGTGGTGCTCGAGGAGGAAACCGACGCCAGCAAGAACGCCAACATGGACGTGGCCAAGAATTCGAGCTACAGCCTGCCGACGCCCACCATCGCCGGCCGTCAGCCCACGCTGGGCGGCGAGCCGTTCAGCTTCGATATCGACAGCGAGCAGGATTTCCAGGGCGGCGGCTCGGCCTCCCAGAGCAATGCGCTCTCCGGCACCCTCACGGCCACCGTGATCCGGGTCGAGCGCAACGGCAACCTGGTCATTCAGGGGCAGAAGCAGATCACGCTCAACCGCGGCGAGGAGTACGTGACCATCACGGGGCTCGTGCGGCCGGACGACGTGAATGCGAACAACATGGTCTCGTCCACGCGAATCGCGAACGCGCGCATCAGTTACACCGGCTCCGGCGAGCTCGCCGACAGCAACCGTATGGGCTGGCTGTCGCGGCTGTTCATGAGCGTGATCTGGCCATTGTGAGGGCTTAGGCAATGATCAAGCGTTTACTGGTATCGGCCTGGCTTGCCGCGGCGTTGCTGGCGACGCCGGCAGCGGCGGAGCGCGTCAAGGATCTGGCATCGGTCCAGGGGGTGCGCGACAACCAGCTCGTCGGCTATGGCCTGGTCGTAGGGCTCGACGGTTCGGGTGACCGTACCAGCCAGACACCGTTCACCGTACAGAGCGTGAAATCCATGCTCGCGAGTCAGGGCATTACCCTGCCGTCGAACCAGAACCTGCAGCTCGAGAATGTCGCTGCCGTGATGGTCAGCGCCGATCTGCCGCCGTTCTCCAAGCCCGGCCAGCGCATCGATGTCACGGTCTCGTCGGTGGGCAACGCCGAAAGCCTGCGCGGGGGCACGCTGCTGATGACGCCGTTGAAGGGCGCCGACGGCAACGTCTACGCCATGGCCCAGGGCAACCTGCTGGTCGGCGGCTTCAGTGCCGAGGGCAATGATGGCTCCAGCGTCACCGTGAACATCCCGAGCTCCGGGCGGGTGCCCAACGGTGCGACGGTGGAGCGGCCCGTGCCCGACAGCTTCGGCAACGGCAATACGGTCATGCTCAACCTCCACACCCCGGATTTCACCACTGCCAAACGCCTGGCGGCGAAGATCAACGACACCCTCGGCCACGGCACGGCCAAGGCGATGGACTCGGTATCCGTGCGGGTGCGCGCCCCCGAGAGCCGCGATGGTCGGGTGAGCTTCATTTCCTTTCTCGAAAACCTCCAGGTGGAGCCGGGAGACGCGCCGGCGCGCGTGATTGTGAATTCCCGCACCGGCACCGTGGTGATCGGCAACCAGGTGGAGGTGAGGCCGGCGGCGGTCAGTCACGGCAGCCTGACGGTCACCATCACCGAGGATCCGCAGGTCAGTCAGCCCGACCCCCTGTCCCAGGGGCAGACGGCGGTGACGCCCGATACGCAGGTGGAGGTCGCCGAGGAGAACAACCCCATGTTCCTCTTCGGCCCGGGGACCCAGCTCTCGGAGATCGTCAACGCGGTCAATCGCGTCGGCGCCGCCCCCAGTGATCTGGTGGCCATTCTCCAGGCGCTGCGCGAAGCCGGTGCCCTCCGTGCCGAGCTGGTGGTGATCTGATGATGGCTCGCTGTGAGCGTGGCACGGGACCGCGGGCGTCGACGCCGCCATCGGGTCCGGGCATGACCGGCGCGGTGGCAACCCGTCGGGCACGGCCTGCGGCCGTCCCGGGCCTCCACGGATCGGTGCGACGCGCAATGGCAGTAGGTCGGCTGCTGCGGGCGGCCGACAGGTGCGCGCCTGGCGTAGAGCACATGGCGCGAAGCGCGGTGTGCCACGGGGACGTCCGTGAAAGTCGGTGCACTGCGCTTTGCGCCATGCACCCTGCGCCGGCTACGCCGGGCAGGCGGGTTGATCGACCGGGTGGATCGCCTGCTCGAAGCAGCCGACAGTCAGGTTGGGGACAGTGGCCATGAACATCGACACGTCGGCACGACTCAACGCAATCAACGCCAGCGACCTTGGCGCGCTGCGCCGTGAGGCCCGGGGCCAGAGCGAGCAGGCCGTCAAGCAGGTCGCCCAGCAGTTCGAGTCGCTGTTCGTGCAGACGATGCTCAAGAGTATGCGCGCCGCGTCCATCGGTGATGGCGGTATGTTCTCCAACGGCGCGACGAAGCAGTATCGCCAGCTTTTCGACCAGCAGATGGCCATGCAGGTCTCCCAGGGTGAGGGGATGGGGCTCGCCGCCATGGTCGAGCGCCAGATTCTTGCCCAGCGTGGCCACAGCCCCGCGGACACCCCGGTTAACAAGTCCCTCGAGACCTATTGGCGCAACGCGCCGGAGAGCGTGGCATCGCCGGCGGCGCAGGGGGAGCGGATAGCATCGCAGCCGGTGTCGGCGAACCAGCCGCCGCGCAACGAGGAGCACGATACCGCGACCGGCCGGTGGCAGGATCCTCGCGCGTTCGTGGATGACATCATGCCGGCCGCCGAGCAGGCGGCAGCGGAGCTGGGGGTGTCGCCGCGTGCCCTGGTGGCCCAGGCGGCGCTGGAGACCGGATGGGGCGAGCGTGTCCTGCAATCCGGTGACGGCGGCTCCACCCACAACCTGTTCAATATCAAGGCCCACGGCTGGTCGGGGCAACGTGTCAGCGTGCCGACGCTCGAGTACCGCGATGGCGTCGCGGTGCGCGAGCGCGCCGAGTTCCGTGCCTACGATTCGGTGCAGGCGGCCTTCGACGATTACGCCGCCTTCCTCAAGGCCAACCCCCGTTACCAACGGGCACTGGAGGCCGGGCGTGACGAAGGGGCGTACGTGGACGCCCTCCAGGAGGCGGGCTATGCCACCGATCCCCGGTACGCCGACAAACTCCGTCGGATTCTTGACGGGCCGACCCTCAACGAAGCGACCACCGCCCTCAAGAACTCCGAAGATCGGTCGACAACCTAGAACAGCGGCCGGCAGGGAGTGACCGAGCCGGCGAGAGGGAAAGCGCCATGGGTGTATTCGAGAACAGCGTCTCCGGGCTGCTCGCCTTTCAGAAGGCGCTGTCGACGACGTCGCACAACATCTCGAACGTCAATACCGACGGGTACAGCCGTCAGCGTGCCGAGCTCGGCAGCCGTACACCGGTTGGTTACGGCAACGGCTTCGTCGGCAGTGGCGTCGAGGTGCAGACCATCAAGCGACTGTTCGACCAGACCCGCGAGAGCGCGGTTCAGAACAATATCGCCGAATTCGAGCGCCTGCAGACGCTGGCCGACAGCGCCGGGCGCATCGACGACATGGTGGCGGACGAGTCCGCGGGGCTGTCACCGGCCATTCAGGATTTCTTCGGTGCCGTGCATGACGTCTCCAATGACCCGTCATCGGCGACGGCGCGCGAGACCATGCTGACGCAGGCACGCAATCTCGCCAGCCGCTTCCGCGACATGGGCGCGCAGTTGCGCGAGCTCAACGACGACGTGAACACGCAGCTGCGCGGCAAGGTCGACGAGGTGAACTCGCTCGCCAAGGCAATCGCCGATCTCAATCAGGACATCGCCAAGGAGCAGGGGAGGATCGGGGAACCACCCAATGACCTCCTCGATCAGCGTGACGGGCTACTGCGCGATCTCTCGAAGCTGATCGACACCCGCACCGTGGCCAACCAGGACGGTACGATCAACGTTTCCGTCGGCACCGGGCAGTCGCTGGTATCCGGATTCAATCATGCCGAGCTCGGTATCACGCGCCCGGATGATGACCCCACCCGGCTGGGCGTGACCATTACCAACCGTGGAGGGGGCGCCACGGAGATCTCCCGCCAGGTGGACGGCGGCCAGATCGGCGGTCTGCTGGACTTCCGCGAGACCGTGCTCGATCCCGTCCGCGCGGATCTCGACCGCATGGCCACGGGCGTGGCGCAGGCGTTCAACGCCCAGCACCGCGATGGCCTGCAGTTCAGCGCCGGCCCCGATGACGGACGGCTCGGCGGCGATCTGTTCGACATTCCCGCGCCCCACACTCAGGGTGAGGGCGTGACGGTTGGCAACGGCTTCGCCGACTATGCCAATCGTGGCGATGCCGCGCTGAGCCCGGTGAGCCTGACCTACGACGCCTCCGCCGACGAGTGGACCGCCGAGAACCTGCGCAACGGCGAGACCACGACGTTCGCGAACAGTGGCCAGACCGTGGAGTTCGGCGGCCTGGACCTCGACCTGGGCCAGCTCTCCGGTATGAGCAATGGCGCCACGGTCACCGTGGACCCGGTCACGGACACCTCCACCGCCATGCGGGTCGCTATTGACCGGCCGAGCCAGATTGCCGTGGCCTCACCATTGCGTGCCTCCGAGGTGACGAACCCGCCCAACGCCGGCAGCGGTGGATTGCAGGACTTCCGCGTCACCTCCATCGATCAGCTGCCCGCGGCATTCGATACCGCGACCCTGTCGTACGACGGTTCCGAATACTCACTCAGCGGGCTGCCGGCCGGGCACTCGGTGGAATTCTTCGACGCCGACGGCAACTCCCTGGGTAACTCGGTGCCCTACACCGACAGTCCCACGGACATCACCATGAAGGTCACCGACGGCGCCGGCGATCATGTGTTCACCGCCGAAACCACGCTCACGGGGACGCCGGCGGCGGGGGATGCGTTCGAGATCGCCCGGAACAACGGTGCCAGCGGCGACAACGGCAATGCGCTGGCGATGGGCCAGCTCACCGAGGCCGGCGTCTTCGACGGCGGTTCGGAGACGATCCAGGAGTACTATTCCGGGCTCGTTGGTGAGGTCGGCACGCGAACGCTGCAGGCGCAAACCGCCCGGGATGCCCAGGAGTCGGTGCTGCAGCAGGCCAAGGCGTCGCGTGACGAGGTCTCCGGCGTCAATCTGGACGAGGAGGCGGCCAATCTCATGAGATTCCAGCAGGCCTATCAGGCCTCGGCGCAGGCGATTTCCATCGCACGCACGACATTCGACTCGTTGCTCTCGGCCACGCGGGGCTGATCCATGGTTCGTATATCCTCCAACCAGTATCACCAGACCGCGGTCAACGCGCTGCTCAACCAGCAGGCGAAGTTGTCCGAGGTTCAGGAGCAACTCGCCACCGGCCGCAAGATCCTCAACCCGTCCGACGATCCGTCCGGGTCGGCGCGGGTTCTGGAGCTCGCGCAGAGTATCGAGAGCAGCGAGCGTTACAACCGCAATATCGGATTCGCCGAATCACGCATGGGCCTGGAAGAGTCCGTGCTCGACGAGGCCAGCAGCAGCCTCCAGCGTATTCGCGAGCTCACCATCCAGGCCAGGAACGGCAGCAACACCGCCGAGGATCGCCAGAAGATCGCCTCCGAGGTGCGCGAGCAGTGGCAGCACCTGCGCCAGCTCGCCAACTCCACCGACGGCAATGGGGAGTACCTGTTTGCCGGGTCCCAGACCGAGACGCGACCGTTCGTGACCCGCAACGGTGAAGTCGCCTACGAGGGCGATCAGAACGTGCGCGAGGTGCAGGTGGGGCCGGGGCGGACCATGGCGACGACCCATTCCGGCTACGACGTCTTCATGGATCTGCCCACCAGCTACCGCGCCGATGCCGACGCGGGCAACACCGGCAACGCGAGCGTCGCCGTGTATGTCGACCAGGCCAGCGCGAATGACGTGTCCGGCTACAATGTGACCTTCACCACGCCCCCCGGTGGCGGCGACATGGAATACACCGTCACCGACGCCGCGACCCCGCCGAACACGGTGGCCAGCGGCGTTTACGAACCCGGCGAGCCCATCGAGCTCTCCGGCGACGGCGTCACCATCGTGCCTCATGGCGATCCCGCCGACGGCGACAGCTTCACCATCGCCAGCGGTGACAACCGGTCGGTATTCGCGACCGTCGACCGGCTCGCGAGCGCGCTGGAAGGAGCCAGTGACTCCGAGGCGGCTCGCAACCGGTTCCAGGCTGTCGGCGATCGCGCCCTCGCCGAGATCGACGCCGCCATGGAGAACATGCAGCGCGTACGCGCGGAGATCGGCGGGCGCATGAATGGTCTCGACAGCGAGCGCAACGCCAACGAGGCGGCCGCGCTCGAAATGAAAACGACCCGCAGCGACATACGCGACCTGGATTACGCCAGCGCCGTCTCGGAGCTCTCCCGGCGAATGGCCGGCATGCAGGCCGCCCAGCAGAGCTATTCCAAGATCCAGGGCATGACCCTGTTCAATTACCTGTAGGCCGGATAAACACCAAGACACAACAAGGAACCGGACACACGAAGGAACGCCGACAAGGATGCCTTTGCGGCCTTCGTGCCGTATTCGCGGTCTTCGCGTTCCCCCCGCGATTCACGCCGGTAGGCCGGCGAGCGCCGCAGGCGCTGGCCGACGTTGTCCGTCGGAGGCGATCATTTACCGTACGAGCGGATTCCGTTGGCTGCCAAGAGCAGCCAACCTACGCGTGGCTCGTTTCCGTGTTCGGGGCTCGAGCCGGGTAGGTCGGCTGCACTTGGCAGCCGACATTTCTGCGACGGGTATGTCGGCCAGCGCTGTGCGCTCGCCGACAATCACGCTATTCCCTGCCAATCGATTCTGGAATTGCTGGTGGCGATTCACCCCAATCCGGAGGATGAATGCCGGTCCGCACGTACCGGTGGAAGCTTGACCAGGGCCAATCCCTCGGCGCGATGACATAACCGTGCTTCACCGGGTTGTAGTGGATGTACTCAAGGTGATTGCGCAGATCATCGTGATCGCGAATCAAATGCTCCCAGAAGCGTGGTTGCCATATGCGCTGGCCGGCGGTGCGTGCGGATACACGGCGTTTGATGAGCCGCCAGCGCTCGGAGAAATCTGCGTCTCCCGGTGGCAGAGTCCAGATGCAGTGGAGGTGGTCCGGCAGGAGAACGATTGCATCCGTTCGAAACGGACGGTGCCGTGCGGTCACGCGCATCGCGTCACCGAGAAGCCGGCGCAGTCTTTCGTTCCTGAATAGAGGCTGCCGGTTCGACGTCACGACGGTGAAGAAGTAACTCGCGCCAGGCATGCGGGCGCGTCGGTATTCCATGACCTCGTCCTCCCTGACGGGGCTTGCATCGTATCCGGGTCAATACCCGGGATCAGGAATGTAACAAAGTCCTGTTGCCGGATTCTCGGATGTTGGCTGCCAAGAGCAGCCAACCTACGCGTGGCTGTCGCGTAGCTAACCGGGGAAGACCGCCGTAGGTCGGCTGCACTTGGCAGCCGACATTTCTGCGACGGGTATGTCGGCACAGCGCTGTGCGCTCGCCGACCTGCGGCGACTGTTCGGGGATGTTCATGCACGGCGCGCTAGACCGACAACGGAGTATCTACGCGTTGGCCGTGGCGGTCGACGCATAGCCCGCCCGATATCGTGCTACTCGAACGCGAGGCTTTCCCCGAGGGTGTTGATCAGCGGTTTCAGGTGCTTCTTGTAGTGGCGCCAGCGTTGGACCGATTTGGTGTAAATCGGCTGGCGCACCTGATCGTAGCTGGCGGTTATGGTCTTGACACCGGAGCGGGTGTGGTCGAGACAGGCGTCGTCCCACTCCAGGTCGCAGAATTCCACCAGCCGGCGGACCTCCGGCTCCGGATCGGTGGTCAGCCGTTCGTATTGCAGCTCGAAGATCGGCTGCGGCAGCACCTCCCGCCAGTGACTCATCAGCCGCCGGTAGAGGCGGTAGTAGTGGCCGAGATCGTTGAGGTCGTAGGTGAACTGCAGCCCCGAAGCGGCGAAATTCTGGAAATAGCACGACAGGCAGGTGTCGAGCGGATTGCGGTTGCAGTGAACGATGCGCGCATTGGGGAACAACACGGCGATGAGACCGAGGAATGTGAAGTTCTGCGGCATCTTGTCGGTCACCCGGGGGGTGTCGTCCGGCGCGAGCTCGGCGATGAAATCCAGGTAGCGCCGTGCGGCCTTGCCTGCCGTATCAGCGGTCAGCTCGGGGACACACTCCGGGTAACTGCTCGCGCTTCCCACGAGCTGTGACAGATCGCCCGCAATGCTTTGCAATTCCCGCAGCTCGCCTGCGGCGACCACGTCCGGGTGGCTTGCGACGATCTGCTCGGTCAGGCTGGTACCCGATCGTGGCATGCCGACGATGAAGATCGGGCGTCGGGATTCGCTGCCGATACCCTCGAGCTTCTCGAACAGGGCCGGCGTGAAGGTGCGCATCAGGGCATCGAACTGTTTCTCGGCCTGGGCCCGGTCGTAGGTCCGGGGCTTGATCTCGTTGCCCTTTCGGAAGAACTCGAAGGCGCGATCGTGCTCGCCGAGCTCGTCGTAGAGCTGCCCCGCGGCGAAGTACAGCCCGTAATGGGAGCGGCTCGCCAGCTGGCGGGACATGGCACGGTCGACGATCTCGGCTGCCTGCTTCTGCTCGCCCATGCGCCGGGCGAGCGTGAGGTACGCGCCGAGCGTTCCGGAAGCGACCACCGTGCGCTCCTCGATCAACGGCTTGACCAGGGCGAACGCCTCGCTCTTCTGGCCGCAGCGTTCCAGCAGTCGCGCCTTGACGCTGATCAGGTTCTCGTCGTCCGGACACATCGCCAGTGCTTTGTCGATGCTCGTCAGCGCGTCGTCCCATTCGCCCCTGCTGCCGAGTATCTCTGCCATGAGCGCGAGTGCCGAGGTATCTTCCGGGGCGAGCTTGATCGCGTTGCGTGCTTGCCGGTAGGCCTCGTCGTTGGCGCCGGAGTGGGCCAGGCATTCGGCGAGCAAGCGGTAGTACTGCGGATCGCCCGGTGCGTGGCGCACGAGGCGCCGTGCCCAGGCGAGCGCCTCCTGGGGGCGTGCCAGTGCGACGAGGCTGCCGGCGAGGATATACAGGCCACGGATATTGCGGTTGTCCAGGTTCACCGCGGCGCGGGCGATGTTCTCGGCGGAGTCATGCCGGCCGAGCTCGAGCAGCGCTTCGGCGAGATGGGAGAACGCGTTGGCGTCCTTGGGCGCCTCGACGACTGCCTGGTCGAGGCGTTCGGCCGCCTTGGCGTAGTCCTTCCTCGTCTTGTGGATGATCCCCAGATTGAGATGCGCGGAGGCACAGTGCTCGTCGGCGGCGATCGCCCGCTGGAAGGCCTCGGCGGCATCGTCCAGCGCCCCGGTGCCGTAGTGGGCGGTGCCCAGATTGCACAGGAAAGTGGATTCCTCCGGTGCCGTGTCGACTGCGGCGTCGAACAGCTGTACGGCGACATCGAACTGACCGATGCGCATGGCGAGCAGGCCGAGGCCGTTGTACGCGTCGGCGTTTTCCGGATCCCGCGCCAGCGCCGCCCGGTAGTGGGCATCCGCCTCCTGCAGGTTGCCGGCGCGCTGATGCAGGTCGGCGGTTTCGATCAGCTCGGCGACTTCGGGGTCGGTCTGCTCGCTCATGTGCCCATGCCTCTTGGTGAGTCCGTCTTGCCCGCGCGTGCGTCGCATTGGCGTCGAGGCCATTGTCGTCAACGCGACGGTACCCCGGTCGATCATGCAATGCGGGACGCTCCGCGTCATCCCGTTCAAGGGATGCAGTATCCGTGCCGGCGATGGGTGTTGAAATTTCGCAGAAAACGGCTAAAGGGTGATCGCGTTGTGCCGATACCTCTTGTGAAGGCGGTCAACATCCCGGCCGGATGCGGACCGCTGAGGCGGGAAGCCCAGCGATCGGGCATCAGCATCAAGGAGTTGCACACATGGCACAGGTCATCAATACCAATATCGCGTCGCTGAACTCGCAGCGGCACCTCAACAACACTCAGGACACGATGCGTACGGCCATGGAGCGTCTCTCCTCGGGCCTGCGGATCAACAGTGCCAAGGATGACGCGGCGGGGCTGGCGATCTCCAATCGCATGACCGCCCAGATCGACGGCATGGATCAGGCGGCGCGCAACGCCAACGACGGCATTTCGCTGGCGCAGACCGGCGAGGGCGCGCTGCAGCAGATCACCAACAACCTCCAGCGCATGCGCGAGCTCGGGGTGCAGTCCCGTAACGCGACCAACACCTCCCAGGACCGTGAGTCGCTGAACGCCGAGTTCCAGCAGCTCCTCCAGGAAAACGATCGTCTCGCGCAGACGACGGCCTTCAACGGCCGCAACATCCTCGACGGCAGCCTCGGCACGGAGGAGTTCCAGGTCGGCGCGAACGTCGGTGAGACCATCTCCGTGGACGTGAGCTCGAGCATGCGCACGAATGCCATCGGCAACCACGCCTCGGTGGATTACGCGCTCAATGACTACGCCGCTTCCACCGCCGCGCCCTCGAACAGCAACGACTTCTTCCTCGACAACTCCGGCGATCTCGCAATCAATGGCGTGAACGTGGCGTCGGTGTCCTCGGCGCTCAGCTCCAGCGAGATGACGGCCGGCCGGGGGGCCAACTCCGCCTACGGGATCGCCGAGGCGATCAACCTGGGCACCGACGATCACGGCGTGACCGCGACGGCGCAGGCGGCGGAGACGACCCTGTCGTTCAGCCAGCTGAGCTTCGGCGGTGCCAACACGGCCGAGACGTACACCCTCGAGATCAACGGCAAGACCATCACGCAGCAGACCGAGGGCAGCGTTGACGTGAGCAGTGCCGAGGCGCTTGCCACGCAGATCAACAACTCCTCCAACGAGACCGGCGTGAGTGCCCGGGTCGACGGCTCCGGCAAGATGGTGCTCAGTGCCGAAGACGGCCGGAACATCGAAATCAAGGAGTCGGTGAACGCCACCGCGAGTGTGGACGGGTTCTTCGGCAACACCGGCATCAGCGCCACTGGCGGCGAGTACACCGTCTACAAGGGCAGCGTGCGCCTCGATTCGGACACGCAGATCGCCGTGGCCAGCAGCGACACCGAGAGCCAGGGGTTCAGCACGATCGCCGACGGCTCGACCGACACCACCGGCACCAAGGCACTGTCGTCGTCCGACATCCTCACGGCCACGAACTCGGATGCGGCGATTCACCGCATCGACTCGGCGCTCTCGGACGTCGACTCGCTCCGAGGTACCTTCGGCGCCATCCAGAGTCGTTTCGAGTCGACAGTCTCGAGTCTCCAGACCAGCTCGGAGAACCTCTCGGCGGCGCGCAGCCGGATCCAGGACGCCGACTTCGCCGCGGAGACCGCCAAGATGTCCAAGGCGCAGGTGCTCCAGCAGGCCGGTACGTCCATGCTGGCGCAGGCGAACCAGCAGCCGCAGTCGGTGCTTGCCCTGTTGCAGTAAGCTAGCCCTCGCGCCCCCGGAGTCGCTCCGGGGGCGCTCGTTCCAAGGTGGGGGTAGGAGGGTTCGAACATGGAACTGGTTCCATACGCTTCACAGTGGCTGCCGACGGCCGCTCCGGATCGAAACGATGAGTCATCGCGGCCCGCCGGTCAGGTGGTCCGGTCGACGAGTCGAGTCGAGGGTGTCACGTCGCGGGCCGATGGCAGCGACCTAGGTGTTGGCAAGGACGTCGAGGACCTCGACGCGATCCTGTCGCGTCTGCAGGATTACGCCGAACGCCACGCCCATGACCTGAAATTCACCGTCGATGACGCGACCGGACAAAGCCTGATCAAGGTCATTGACCCGAAAACCGACGAGGTCGTCCGCCAGATCCCGCCGGAGGAAGCGGTTGCTCTGGCGCGGTTCCTGCAGGAACAAGGCGATGAAGGCGGTGGAGCGTTGCTGCGTGCGCAGGCTTGAGGTTGTCGCGCGCCCGCGGCGCGAACCACGCCGGCACGCAGCACGATAGAGAGGGAGCGCATCATGTCGACGATCACGAGTCTCGGAATCGGCTCAGGGCTGGACATCAACAAAACGGTGTCCGACCTCGTCTCCGCCGAGCGTGAGCCGGTGGCACAGCGCTTGAACGAGAAGCAGCAGGAATACGAGACCCGGTTTTCCGCCTACGGCGCCCTGAAGTCGGCAGTCTCGGTTTTCCGGGACAGTCTGGATGCGCTGGGTAACGAGAACACCTACGTTCAGCGCAGTGCCGAGTCCAGCAACTCGGACATCTTCACCGCGAATGCCACGGAATCCGCGCTCGACGGTTCGTACTCCATCGAGGTGCTCGCCCGCGCCCAGGCGCACAAGCTCACCAGCGCCGCGGACAAGAACTGGAGTGAGGGCTCGACCATTGGCACCGGGACACTGACTGTCAGCAGCGGTGGCTCGTCGTTCGACGTGGAGATCGACAGCAACAACAACACCCTCGCCGGCATACGTGACGCCATCAATGGCGCGGAATCCAACTCCGGGGTCACCGCGAGCATCATCAACGTCGACAACAGCAATGGCGATACCGAGGCACGGCTGGTGCTCACCGCCGATGACCCGGGGGCCGACAACGCCGTGACGGTCGCGGTGAGCGGCGATGGTGACGGCAACGACAGCGACGGCGCGGGGCTTTCGGCACTGCGGTACGACGCCACGGCGAACAACCTCACGGAGTCGCAGGCGGCCACCGACGCCGAGATCAAGGTCGACGGGCAGACTGCCACCCGGTCGAGCAACAGCATCGATGACGTCATCGCGGGGGTGTCCATCGATCTGGAGAAGGCCGAGCCGGGCACCGTCGAAACGCTGACGGTCGAGCGCAATGACGGCGATGTGCGCACGGCCATCGACGATCTGGTCAACGGCTACAACACGCTCATGAAGACGGTTGGCAACCTGACCAAGTACAACAAGGAAACCGAGGAAGCCGCCGTGCTTCTCGGCGATGCAGCAACCCGCGGGCTGGAGTTGCAGCTTCGCCAGGGCCTCACGGATGCGGTCTCGGAGCTCGACGGCGACATCCGGAGCCTTGCCGACATCGGCGTGTCGGTGGGCGCCGACCGCCAGCTCAGCGTCGACAGCGAGCGTCTCGACACGGTGCTCAGCGAGAACCTGGACGAGGTCAAGGCGCTGTTCACCGGTGACGATGGCGTTGCCAGCCGCCTCGAGGGCATTACCGATGCTTACATGGACGAGGGCGGCGTCATCGACAGTCGTCAGGAAGGCCTCCAGGACCGTCTCGAGGGCATCGCCGAGCAGCGTGAGACGCTGGACCGGCGGATGTCCAATCTCGAGCAGCGCTACCTGAACCAGTTCATCGCCATGGACCAGATCGTCGCGCAGATGAACGCGACTCAGGACCGGTTGACCCAGGGGCTGGCCAGCCTGCCGGGGCTGGTGCAGGAGAGCGACGGCTAGCCCGGTAAATGCCGGCAAGCCCTCGCTCCAGCGCCTGGCACACGACGAGTTGCACGCGCTGCGTGAACGGGCGGAACCGGGTAGGTTGGCTGCCCCCGGCAGCCAACGACACAGACGCCAGTGCACACAACGCTGTGGTTTTCGAAGGAGATAGCGGCAGATGAGCTACGGAATCAACGCCTATCAGCAGGTTGGCCGCAGTAGCGCGAACTATGCCGACCCATGGCAACTCACGGAAATGCTCTTCAGCGGGGCGCTGGAACGCATCGCGCAGGCCAAGGGGGCCATGGAACGCGGTGACACGGCTGCCAAAGGCGAGCGGATCGGCAAGGCGATCGGTATCCTGGACGGTCTGCGTGGCGGACTCGATCACCAGGCCGGTGGTGACCTGGCTGCCAACCTGGACGCCCTGTACGATTACATGCAGCGCCGTTTGGTCAGCGCCAATGCGCGCAACGACGCGGCCGCGCTGGACGAAGTGATTGCCCTGTTACGCGAGATCAAGGAAGGCTGGGACGCGATTCCGGCGGAGGCGCGCAATGCCCATCAACAACGGGCCCCTCGGGCCGACGGCACCGCCGGCTGAATCTGCCGACCCGCTGTCGGTCGCCGACCGTGAGCGCACCGCCCGCCGGTTGCTGGAGCTCACACAGGAAATGCTGAAGCTCGGCGAGGGGGGTGACTGGGTCGCTTTCGCCGAGCGCGAGGTCGAGCGTCAGCGCCTGTCCCAGGAGCTGTTTGCCACCCCGGTGCCGCGGGACGCGGCGCCTGTCGTGGCGGACTGCGTACGCCGCGTGCTCGATCTTGACCAGGAGCTCATCACCCTCGCCGAATCCCACCGCGAAGAGGCCGCCAGGGCCTTGCAGGATGTGCAACGCGGGCGTCAGGCAACCGACGCTTATCGACGTTTTTCCCGTTGATCGGACGACCCGTGCCGGTTCGTTGACGCTCATGCCCCACCGTGCTGAACTGACCACCAGGGTGAGAACTGGTGCGCACCAGACGAAAAACCAGCGACGCAGAACGCCATTCGACACCCTGAGGAAGCAATAACAAGGCCGTCGGGTGAGCGGTCTATACGGAATGACGGGGGGTCACAGTTCATGGCACGGGTATTGGTGCTCGATCCGCAGATCGAGCGCGGCGCCGGAGTGCGGGCCATCGTCGGGTTTCTCGAGCACGAGGCGCGACATGTGACGGGCACGGATGGGCTGGAGGCGGTCTTCGACGAGTTCAAGCCGCAGTTGTGCCTGGTCGCCGCCGATACACCGGCAGGCGAAGCGTTGCAGTCGGCATTGTGGGATATAGCGCCCACATTGCCTGCCTATCTGCTCGGTGTGTCGCCTCAAAGCCCGGCGGCACGGGGAGCCAACGTTCTCGGCACGCTGAGTCTTCCCCCAAAGCGACGAGAGTTTCAGGGCGCTCTCCAGCGTGCGCTGGGTGGCCAGGGCCGTGCGGACGAAAGCGCGTCAGCGGCGCCACGGTTGGTAGGCGAGAGCCGCGCCATGCAGGCCGTGGGTCGTTTGATCGGCCAGGTCGCCATGAGCGACGCGAGCGTGCTGCTGCTCGGGGAGTCCGGCACCGGCAAGGAAGTCGTCGCCCAGCAGATCCACGCACAGTCGGCGCGCCGCGACAAACCCTTCGTCCCCGTCAACTGTGGCGCGATCCCCCCGGATTTGCTCGAAAGCGAGCTCTTCGGCCACGAGAAGGGGGCTTTCACCGGTGCCATCTCCGCCCGACAGGGGCGCTTCGAGCTTGCTCAGGGCGGTACGCTGTTTCTCGACGAGATCGGGGATATGAGCCTGCACATGCAGGTGAAGCTTCTGCGCGTGCTCCAGGAGCGGACCTTCGAGCGCGTTGGCTCCAACCGCAGCATCCAGGCGGACGTTCGCATCGTCGCTGCGACGCACCGCGATCTCGAGGCGCGGATCGCCGACGGCGAGTTCCGCGAGGATCTCTTCTACCGCTTGAACGTCTTTCCCATCGAGTTGCCGCCGCTGCGACGTCGTGCCGCTGATATCCCCGTGCTGGTCGACGAGATCGTGCGCCGCATCGAGACCGAGGGTCGCGGTTCGGTGACGATCACCGCCCGTGCCCTTGCGGTGCTGGGCCAGTACCATTGGCCCGGCAACGTGCGTGAGCTCGCCAATCTCGTCGAACGTCTCGCCATTCTCCACCCGTGGGGGGAAGTGTGCGTCGAGGATCTGCCGGAGCGTTTCCGCGAGGGCGCCGACGACACCGCGGCGCCGTTGATCGCGGAGCCGCAGGCGCAGGAGGTGGCGGATGCCGCGCCCGTCCCGACGGCGGCCGCGGTGCCGGCCATCGACCTGGACGACGGGGTCGACCTGCGCGAGCTGCTGGGGGAATTGGAGCAGCGACTCATTCGGGACGCTCTGGAAGCCACCGACGGTGTGGTGGCGCGGGCGGCCAAGCTGCTCAACCTGCGCCGGACGACGCTGGTGGAGAAGCTGCGTAAATACGGTATCGAGCGCGAGGAGCTCGCCTCGGGCGCGACCTGAGGCGGCGCGCCCGGGCGCCGGTGCCCGCAGCCCGGCCTTTGCGATCGCCTGCCGTGACCCTTCGGACACCGCGCGTCCGGTACGTGACACGGCGTTTCGCCACCCGCGAGCATGGGGTTGGCCCGAAACCTGCAAGGTTCCGTCCGGAACGCGACGGAGGGGCGCCAATGAGCAACGTGAACGTTCAACAGGCACTCGCGGAGATGCGCACGCTCGCCGCCCAGGCGAAGGCGGGTCCGCAGGCGGCGGAGCCGACCGGCAAAGCCGAGGGCGCGGATTTCCAGGGGCTGCTGCGCAACGCACTGGAGACGGTAAACGGCTTGCAGCAGGACAGCAGTCAGAAGACCGACGCCTTTCTCAAAGGAGACGACGTGTCTTTGACGCAGGTGATGGTCGCCGGTCAGAAATCGCGCGTCGCCTTCGAGGCGGTGAAGCAGACGCGAAGCCACCTGCTCGAAGCCTATCGCGAGATTTCGCGGATGCAGGTCTGATAGGTCATGGCGCAAGCGAGTCAGGCGCTCACGCGGCAACAACAGGGGACCGCCGCGACGGATGTGCGCGAGCCGCCCAAGGACGGCCAGGGCCGTCTGGGGCAGCTCGCCAGCGAGTATCTCGGTGAGCGGACTTTTCGCCAGCTCGCCTTGATTCTCGGCCTCGCGGCGGCGATCGCCCTGGGCGTGGGTCTGGTCATGTGGATGCAGGAGCCGCTGTACCGGCCGCTGTTCTCCGATCTGCCCGCAGAGGATGCCAGCGCGGTCATGGACGCCCTCCAGGCGGCCAACATCCCGTTCGAGCTCGAGCAGAACACCGGTGCCATCCTGGTGCCCGCCGACCGCCTCTATCGCGCGCGCATGACGCTTGCCTCCCAGGGCCTGCCGCAGACCGGGGACGTCGGCTTCGAGAGTCTGCGCGAGGATCCCAGCTTCGGTACCAGCCGGTTTCTGCAGACAGCGCGTTTCCATCGCGCGCTGGAGACCGAGCTCGGTCGGACGATTTCCAGTCTCCGCGCCGTGCGCGAGGCCCGGGTACACCTCGCCTTGCCGGAGCGCTCGGCGTTTGTCGGTGAGCAGCGCCAGCCGAGCGGCTCGGTGACCGTGGGCCTGTTCGCCGGGCGTTCGCTGACTGATGGCCAGGTACAGGCGATCGTGAACATGGTTGCCAGCGCCGTGCCCGAGCTTCCGGCTGAACGCGTGACCGTGGTGGACCAACAGGGCCGGCTTTTGAGCAGCGAGGGCGAGTCCGGTGGCAGCGATGTCTCCGGGGAAAAGCTCAACTATCAGCGCCAGCTCGAGCGCAGCTACGTGGAGCGCATCCGCAGTCTGCTCGCGCCCATCGTCGGTGCCGAACGGGTGCGTGCACAGGTGGACGCACGCGTGGACTTCACCGTGAGCGAGCGTACCGAGGAGCGCTACGACCCCGATGCCCGCGCCATCCGCAGCGAACAGCTCAGCAGCGAGCGCAGCCTGCGTGGCGAGGAGGCCATGGGCATTCCGGGGGCACTATCGAATCAACCGCCGGGGGGCGGCGAGCTCGGCGATTCGCAGCAGGGGCAGGACGCCGAGGCGCAGGGCGAGCAGGCGCAGGGTGAGCAGAACGCGGACGAGAATGCGCAAGCGTTGGTGGACACCAGCGAGAGCGCGACCCGCAACTACGAGGTCAACCGCACCGTCGAGCACGTCCAGGATCAGGTCGGCGAGGTTCAGCGCCTGTCCGTCGCCGTGCTGGTGGACGAGCCCACGACCACCAATGACGAGGGCGATACCGTGCGCGAGCCCTTCAGTACCGACGAGCTCGCCGAGATCCGGTCACTGGTGGAACGCGCCGTGGGCTTCGATGCCGACCGGGGCGACAGCATCGATGTGGTCAGCACGCGCTTTCGCGAAAGCCCGGCGCCCGCCGTCGAGGGGCCGCCGCTGTGGGAGCAGCCTTGGGCCTGGGAAGTGGGGCGTCTGCTGCTCGCCGCCCTGCTGGGTCTGGTGCTGATTCTCGCCGTGCTGCGGCCGCTGGTGCAGGGCCTGACCGGACGGGACCGGCGGGGGCGTGACCGAACCGGCGGCGAAGAAGCGGGCGAAGGCGACGATCACACCCAGGAACTGCCGGGGCCGGAGCATGCTCAGCTAATGGCCGAGCGTGCCCAGCATCAGATCGAAGAGGGCGGCAACGAGTATGACCAGAAGGTTCAGACGGCGCGCGAGGTCGTCAGCCGCGAGCCGGCCCTGGCGGCGAACGTGATCAAGGGCTGGCTGGGCGACAACGAGTGACGGGGCGGTGAGCGATGAACGGTGCGGAGCGGGCGGCAATCTTTCTCATGACGCTGGGCGAAGACGAGGCCGCGGCGATCATGCAGCACCTTGGGCCGAGGGAAGTGCAGCAGCTCGGCGTGGCGATGTCCAATTTGAGCAACATCTCCAAGGAGCAGGTCAACAGCGTGCTCGACGGCTTCGTCTCCACCGTCGAAGAGCAGACTGCGCTGGGCATCGGCAACACCGATTACATCCGCTCGGTGATGGTCAAGGCCCTGGGCGAGGACAAGGCCGGCGGCATTATCGATCGCATCCTCATGGGCGGCAACACGCGCGGTCTCGAGCAGCTCAAATGGCTCGACCCCAAGACCATCGCCGAAATGATCCGGCTGGAGCACCCCCAGATCATGGCCATCGTGCTCGCCTATCTGGACTCCGACCAGGCCGCGCAGGTGCTCGCCGAGCTGCCCGAACGAATCCGCCATGACATCGTCATGCGGGTGGCGACGCTGGAGAGCATCCAGCCGGCGGCATTGCAGGAGCTCGACGAGATCATGGAGCGCCAGTTCTCCGGTAAGCAGCGGATCAAGTCCTCGTCCATCGGCGGGGCGCAGTCCGCCGCCAACATCATGAACTACCTGGAGTCGTCCGCCGAGAGCTCGATCATGGAACATATCCAGGAGAGCGATTCGGAGCTCGGCGACCGCATCCAGGATCTGATGTTCGTCTTCGACGATCTGGGCGACGTCGACGACCGCGGTATCCAGCTGCTTCTGCGCGAGATCAACACCGATACCCTCGTGCTCGCCCTCAAGGGGGCCGACGACCGGGTCAAGGACAAGATCCTGCGGAACCTCTCCCGGCGCGCCTCGGAGATGCTCAAGGATGATCTCGACGCCAAAGGCCCGGTGCGGGTCAGCGAAGTGGAAGCGTCGCAGAAGGAGATCCTCGCCGTGGCCCGGCGTATGGCCGATGACGGTCAGATCATGCTCGGAGGAGGGGAGTCCCTGGTATGAGCGAACGCACCCGTGTCATCCCGGGCGAGGAGGCGGCCACCGGCATCGAGAGCCCGTGGCGCCTGCCCAGCATGGATGTCGACCCCGGGCCCGCGGCCGAGGAGGAGGAGGCCCCGGCACCGCAGATGCCCAGCGTCGAGGAGATCGAGCGGATTCAGGCGGAAGCCCGCGCCGAGGCCGCCGAGCAGGGCCGGCGCGAGGGCTATGACGCCGGTTTCGCCGAGGGCCGTGAGGCGGGCCTCGCGCAGGGTGCCGCCGAGGTCCAGGAGCGGGGGCGCCGGTTGAAGGGGTTGATCGATTCCATCGCTGCCCCCGCCGCCGAGCTCGACGACGCGGTCGAGGAAGAGCTGGCGTCGATGGCTCTGGCTGTCGCCCGCCAGGTGATCCGGCGGGAGCTCGTCAGTCAGCCCGGCGAGATCATCGCCGTGGTGCGCGAGGCCGTCGCCCTGTTACCGCTGACCAGCCGCGAGATCCGCCTGCGTGTGCATCCCGACGACGCCGCGCTGCTTCACGAGCAGGGCATCGAAGGCGACTGGCGCCTGGAAGAGGATCCGGCCGTCAGCCGCGGCGGTTGCCTGGTGGATACCGACACCTCGCACGTGGACGCGAGCCTGGAGCACCGCATCGCGAGGGTGGCCGCGGATCTGCTCGGCGATCAGCGCGCCGGCGACGATGATGCGGATGCTGTCGACGACACGGATGGCGGGGCCGCAGAGGAGCCGTCATGAGCGGGGCGGCACGCGTCGACTGGGTACAGCGGCTCGCACGGCGGCGCGAACGTCTGCACCGCCCCGAGCTGATCGTGGAAGGCCGGTTGCGGCGCATGGTCGGGTTGACCCTCGAGGCGGACGGGTGCGAGGCGCCGGTGGGTTCGCGCTGCGAGATCCGCGGTCACGGCGATCACTGTGTCGAGGCGGAAGTGGTGGGCTTCGCCAACGGCCGGCTCTACCTCATGCCCACGGGTTCGCTCCACGGTGTTACCCCCAATGCCCGCGTGCTGCCCCGGGAGCAGGCGCTGGCCGCGAACGTGGGGCCCGACCTGCTCGGCAGGGTGCTCGACGGCGGCGGTGTCCCCCTGGACGATGGGCCGCCGCCGGAGGCGCCGCACCGGATGCCCCTGGCCGGGCGGGTGATCAACCCCCTCGCGCGTGCGCCGATTCGCCAGCCGCTGGATGTCGGAATTCGGGCCATCAACGCCCTGCTCACCGTGGGGCAGGGCCAGCGTATGGGCCTTTTCGCGGGGAGCGGCGTGGGCAAGAGCGTGCTCCTGGGCATGATGACCCGCTACACCAACGCGGATGTGGTGGTGGTGGGGCTGATCGGTGAGCGTGGCCGTGAGGTCAAGGAGTTCATCGAGGACATTCTCGGCCCCGAGGGGCTGGCGCGTGCCGTGGTAGTGGCCGCCCCCGCGGATACTTCGCCGCTGATGCGCATGCATGGCGCCATGCTCGCCACCAGCATCGCCGAGTACTTCCGCGATCAGGGCCAGCGCGTGCTGCTTCTGATGGATTCGCTTACCCGCTATGCCCAGGCCCAGCGGGAGATCGGCCTGGCCATCGGTGAGCCGCCGGCCACCAAGGGCTATCCGCCGTCGGTATTCGCCAGGCTCCCGCAGCTCGTCGAGCGTGCCGGTAACGGCCGCGCCGGGCAGGGCTCGATCACCGCGTTCTATACCGTGCTCACCGAGGGCGACGACCAGCAGGATCCGGTGGCGGATTCCGCGCGCGCCATTCTCGACGGCCATATCGTGCTCTCGCGCGCGCTCGCCGAAAGCGGGCACTACCCGGCGATCGATATCGAGGCCTCGGCGAGCCGTGCGATGCTCAACATCGTGGATCGCCCGCAGATGGAGGCGAGCCATCGGCTGCGGCGGCTGTTCAGCACGTACCGGCGCAATGAGGATCTCATCAACGTGGGGGCCTACCAGCAGGGCAGCGACCCGCAGGTAGACGAAGCCATCGCCTATCACGAACCGATCATGCGCTTTCTGCGCCAGGACGTGCGTGAGGCGGTGAGCTTTGGCGACGCCATCGCCGAGCTGCATGATCTGATCGGCGCAGAGGCGGGCAGTGAGCTGGCCTAGACATCGTGATGCAGGGAGAAACCGTGTCGAGACGTTCCGAGCGCATGCAGCCGATCCAGCGGCTCGCGGGCGATCGCTCCCGCGAGGCGGCCCGCGTGCTCGCGCAGCGGCGCGAGGCCCTGGAGCAGGAAACCGAGCGCCTCGCTCAGTTGAGGGGGTTTCGGCGCGAGTACGAGCAGCGCCTGGCGCTGTCCGGGCAGAACGGCATCGACGCTTACCGGCTGCGCGACTACAACGCGTTTCTCGCCCGCATCGATACCGCGATCACGCAGCAGCAGCAGAGCATCGACGGCCTTCAGGCAGAGGTCGAGCGGCTTCGCGACGACTGGTTGCGGGCGTGGGGCAACGCGCGGGCGCTGGAGCAGCTGGTCGCCCGCTACCGTGATCAGGAACGCCGGCGCGCGGAGGCACGCGAGCAGCGCGATAGTGACGAGCTCGCCCAGCGTTTGGGCGGCAATGGGGACGTGGAGGGTCAATGATGCAGCCGATCAAATCCGTCGCCGGGGTGCTGTCGTCCGACGGCGCACCGGTCAAGGGGGCGAGGGGGGGCGACGGCGAGTCGTTTCTCGGACGCCTGAGCGCCAGCCTCGAAGAGCTCACCGGCCGCGAGGTCGACAGCGATCAGATCGCCGCCTGGCTCGCCGGTGAAAGCCCCGAAGGATTTCCCGGTGGGGAGGAGCTGGCGAAGCTCCTGCAACAGCTTCTGCCCGGGTCGGGAGACGCCGACGCGTCGGCGTTGCTGCCGGAGACAGTGGCGGAGTCCGATGGTGATGGCACCAATGGCGAGGTGGACGTCGCCGCCCTCATCGGTGCGTTGGTCGCTTCCGAGGGGGGTGGCCGGGCCGGGGGTGCCGGCGGGCTGCAGCAGGCCAAGGCGCTGTCCGCCAGCCTCCACGAGCGCAACCCGGCGGCCGTGCGCGAGCTCGTGGACGGACTGCGGCCCGCCGCCGAGCGCGGTGACGGTCAGGGATTCCGTGAGCTCGTGGCCACCGTGGCCGCCCTCGACGACGGCACCGCGACGGTCTCCCGACCGACGACGCAGAGTGCTGCGACCGCGTCGCTGCGTGTCGCCACCCCGGTGGGGCAGCCGGGCTTCACCCAGGCGGTGGGCGAGCAGGTCACGTGGATGGTGCGAAACGAGGTACAGTCCGCACGGGTGCAGCTCGATCCGCCGGATCTCGGGCCGCTGGAGATAACCGTCTCGCTGCGTGACGACCGCGCCAGCGTGGCGATACACGCACAGCATTCGGCCACCCGTGAGGCGTTGCTCGCCGACAGCACTCGCTTGCGCGCCATGCTCGAGGACAATGGCTTCACCGGGGTCGACGTCTCGGTGCGCGAGGACCGCCCGGACGGCAGCGGCGCCGGCGAAAGCTTCACCGGCGGCGGTGATGGCCGGGGTGGCGGTCATGACGGCGAGGCGGGAGGCGCCGGCGACGGCGCCGCGCCGGCGGACGGCACCACGGGCGTGCGGTTGGGGCGGGGACTCGTCGACCATTACGTCTGAGGCCGGTCAACGCCGCCCGAACGTGCCGCTACCGGCCGCGGCCGGTGCATCGGTGGGGTCAAGTTTGCGCCCCGGGGGCCGATGGCCGGGGTGACGAGCTTTGCCAACAGGATGCGTATATAGCGATGAGGGACTTTGAATCAATGGGTGCGGCTCTTGGTCCGGTTGTGACCGGCGCAGCACCGCGGCGGCGCCAGCGGGGAATGTCCGTGCTGGTGCTCGTGCTTATCGTCGTGCTGGGCATGCTGGTGCTCGGTGGCGGGACCGTCGCCGCACTCTATTTCACCGGCGTCATCGGCGGTGGCGACCCGGCGTCTGCGGAACAGCCGGAGGAACCCGAGCCGGAGCCGCCGCAGTACCTGCCGCTCGAGCCGCCGCTGGTGGTCAATATCGACAACAGCGGGCGTACCAGCTATCTGCAGGTGGGTGTGGAGCTCATGGCGCGGGACAAGAGCGTGATCGAGGCGGTGCAGTCACACATGCCGGTGGTGCGGAACAATCTGTTGCTGCTCTTCGGTAACCAGTCCCAGGAGGAGATCACAACCCGTGAAGGCAAGCAGGCGCTGCGCATGAAGGCGCTTGCCGAGGTGAACACCGTGCTTGCGGAGCAGTCGGTGGAAGGCGAGATCGAGGCGGTGTATTTCACCTCCTTTGTGGTGCAGTAACGGGCCGTCACACCATGAGCGATCAGGACATCCTCAGCCAGGACGAGATCGACGCGCTGCTGCACGGCATCGACGGCAGTGACGTGGGCGCCGAGGCGGAGGAGGAGGCGCCGCCCGGCGAGGCGCGGACGTTCGACTTCCAGAGCCAGGAACGCATCGTGCGTGGGCGCATGCCCACGCTGGAGATGATCAACGAGCGTTTCGCGCGACTGTTCCGTATCGGGCTGTTCAACATGTTGCGCAAGGCGCCCGAGGTCTCCGTGGGCGGGCTGGAGATGATGAAGTTCTCCGAGTACGTCCACACCCTGTTCGTGCCGACGAGCCTCAACCTGGTCAAGGTGCCCCCCCTGCGGGGCAGCGCGCTGTGCATCCTGGACCCGAAGCTGGTGTTCATCCTGGTGGACAACTTCTTCGGCGGGGACGGACGCTATTTCACCAAGATCGAGGGCCGGGAGTTCACGCCCACCGAGACACGCGTCATCCGCATGGTGCTCGACCAGGCGTTCTCGGACCTCTACGAGGCGTGGTCACCGGTGCTGCCGGTGGAGTTCGAGTATGTCTCCTCCGAGGTCAATCCGCAGTTCGCCAATATCGTCTCGCCCTCCGAGGTCGTGGTGGTCTCGAAGTTCCAGGTGGAGCTCGACGGCGGCGGCGGGGAGTTTCACGTGACCCTGCCCTACACCATGATCGAGCCCATTCGGGACGTGCTCGATGCCGGTGTGCAGAGTGACCGTAACGAGGTGGACGAGCGCTGGATCCGCTCCCTGCGCGACGAGATGAAAGGCGCGGAGGTGGAGCTGTCCTCGACGCTCACGGAGGTGACCATCGGCCTGCGCGATCTCATGCACATGAAGGCCGGTGATGTCATCCCGGTGGAGCTTCCGGAGACGGTGACACTGCGTGCCGAGGGCGATGTGCCCGTGATGCGCGGGCGGCTCGGCCAGTCCAATGGCCAGTACGCCATCCAGATCACCGAGCAGCTCCGTGCGCCGGAGCGCGAGAGCCTGATCAAGCTGAGGAATAACTGACATGAGTGACGAGGACCGCGAGGACGATCAGCAGGCGCTTGGCGACGACTGGGAGGCCGCTCTTGCCGAGCAGCAGGGCGATGACGGCGTCGACGACGAGCCATCGCCGTCCGACAGCGCGCCGGCGGATGCGGATACCGATACCGATACCGATACCGCGCAGCGCGCCTCGTTGGATGATCTCGAGCCCAGCGGCGAAGGGCCGGAGGACGAGGACGTCAACCTGGATGTGATCCTGGACATCCCGGTGACTCTGTCCATGGAGATCGGGCGTACCAAGATCAGCATTCGTAACCTCCTGCAACTCAACCAGGGATCGGTGGTGGAGCTGGACCGGCTGGCCGGCGAGCCCATGGATGTCATGGTCAACGGCACGTTGGTGGCCCACGGCGAGGTGGTCGTGGTCAACGAGCGCTTTGGCATCCGCCTCACCGATGTCGTCAGCCCCAGCGAGCGGGTGCGCAAGCTCAAATGACACGCCATGCCGTTGCCATGGCCGGCCTCGTGCTGCCCGGCGTGAGCTGGGCGGCGGAGTCCGGCGGGGTGGATACCGGAGCGCTGGTGCGGCTCACCCTGGGGCTCGCCGCCGTGCTCGCCGTGATCGTCGCGCTCGCCTGGGCCATGCGACGTATGGGGCGCTTCACCGGGGGCGCGGCCGGTCGTCTGCAGGTGCTCGGCGCCGTTTCGGTGGGCCAGCGTGAGCGGGTGGTACTGCTGCAGGCCGGCGACCGCCAGCTCCTGCTCGGTGTCTCGCCCGGGGCGGTCCGCACGCTGCACGTTTTCGACGAGCCCATCGCGCCGGCGCCCGGCGAGGCCGGCGAGACGGCGGGATTCGCCGCACGCCTGCGTGGTGTCATGGGCGAGGCGGAGCGCTCGTGATGCGGCGTTGGCTGCCCTTGCTGGCGGCACTGGTGGTGGCGCTGGCGCCGCTCGCCGTCGCCGCGCAGACCGACGGCGTGCCGGCGGTGACCATCGAGCAGACGGAGAAGGGCGAGAGCTGGAGCGTGAGCCTGCAGATCCTCGCGCTCATGACCGTGCTCACGCTGCTGCCGGCGATTCTGCTGATGATGACCGCGTTCACGCGCATCATCGTGGTCCTCGCCATCCTGCGTCAGGCGATCGGCACTACCAGCACGCCGTCGAACCAGGTGCTCGTCGGGCTCGCGCTCTTTCTGACGCTGTTCGTGATGCAGCCCGTGTTCAACGAAATGAATCAGCAGGCGCTTCAGCCCTACCTGGCCGAAGAGGTCGGCGCGGTCACCGCCCTCGAACGGGCCGTGGAGCCGTTGCGGGGGTTCATGATGGAGCAGACACGGGAAGCCGATCTGGGCATGTTCCTGGAGCTATCGGGTACCGGCCGCGTGGAGGGCCCGGAGGCGGTGCCGCTCACCGTGCTGGTACCGGCGTTCGTCACCAGTGAGCTCAAGACGGCGTTCCAGATCGGCTTCATCCTGTTCCTGCCGTTTCTGGTGATCGATCTGGTGGTGGCGAGCACGCTCATGTCCATGGGCATGCTCATGCTCTCACCGATGATCATCTCCCTGCCGTTCAAGATCATGCTGTTCGTGCTGGTGGATGGCTGGTCCATGGTGATGGGCACGCTTGCCGGCAGCTTCGGCAGCGGGTGAGGCGGCGCGCCACTGCGCCAGGACACCAGGAATTGATCAACTGACTCCGGGGGGATCATGGAACCGGAAATGGCGATTCAGCTTGGCAAGGAAGCGCTCACCGTGGCGATCCTCATTGCCGCGCCCATTCTCCTGTCCGCGTTGGCGGCCGGCCTCGTCATCGGCATGTTCCAGGCGGCCACGCAGATCAACGAGCAGACGCTGTCGTTCGTGCCGAAGCTCGGTGTGCTCGCGCTGACGCTGTTCATCGCCTCGCCCTGGATGCTTGGCGTGTTGCTGGACTTCACCGAAGGCCTGTTCCGGAACATTCCGGCCTTCGTGCGATAGCGCACGGTGGCAGGCGGGGCTACCCTTATCGGTGACCGTTGGGTTCGGCGATGGTCCGTCAACGCCTGAGCCGGGAGCGATTCGGTGAGATATGCGGGCTAGCGACGCTTACGACCTGCGAGCCTGTCTGCGTAGCGCGGGCATGCGTGCCACCCGGCCGCGGCTGGCGCTGGCGGCGTTGATCTTCGAGGCCGGCCATCGCCACCTCACCGCCGAGGGGTTGCATCGCGAAGCGGCCCATACGGGCACGCGCCTGCCGCTCGCCACCGTCTACAACACCCTTCACCGGCTCACGGAGGCGGGGCTATTGCAGAGGATCGTCGTGGACGCACGCCGCAGCTACTTCGATACCAACACCACCCCCCATTATCACTTCTTCGACGAAGACCATGGCCGTCTGGTGGACATTCCCGCCGAAGCGGTCGAGTTGAGCCGCCTGCCCGAAGCACCGGCCGGCACCGAGGTCGAGAGCGTCGACGTCATCATTCGCGTTCGCCGCACCGGGTGAGTTGCCGCCGGTCGGGGCCGCTTTCTTGGAATCATTCCAAGAAACTTGACGATGCGCCGTGTGGTGCTAATAAGAACAATACGACCACTACCGGCCTGCGTGGCCCGGGGCGGTCGGTCACTACCCGCAAGGCTCCCGCTTCAGGAGGTGGGTCATGGCTGCACTGCACGGCTCCAAGACGCATCAGAACCTTCGTGACGCTTTCGCTGGCGAATCCATGGCGAATCGCCGGTACCTCTACTTCGCGCAGAAGGCGGACGTGGAGGGCTATAACGACATCTCCACGGTGTTCCGTTCCACCGCCGAAGGCGAGACCGGGCACGCTCACGGCCACCTCGAGTTTCTCGAGGAAGTGGGGGACCCGGCCACCGACGAACCCATTGGCAACACCGAAGCCAACCTGAAATCCGCAATCGCCGGTGAGACCTACGAGTACACGGACATGTACCCGGGCATGGCCCGCGACGCCCGCGATGAAGGCTTCGAAGAGATTGCCGACTGGTTCGAGACGCTCGCCAAGGCGGAACGATCCCACGCCGGCCGCTTCAAGAAGGCGCTCGATGGCATGGAGGCGCTCTAGCGCTGGTTGACCGCTTCCGGGCACGCAGTCCGCTGAGTACCCCCCCCGGCGATCGCGGGCGGGTGGCCGTTCCCCGGCTCATCACGTCGGCTGCGGCGTGAGTCGGGGGCGGGCGGCGGTGCCCCGTCGTTTGTCGTCGCGAGCAGGAGCGAGCCATGAGCGAAGGCGGTCTCGGCGCGCCCACGCGCCACCCCATCGACTGGAAGAACCCGGATTACTACGACCCGGAGAAGCTCGCCGCCGAGGAGCGGCGGGTATTCGACATCTGTCACGGTTGTCGCCGGTGCTTCAACCTCTGCGATGCTTTCCCGCGGCTGTTCGATCTCATCGACGATTCGGAGACAGGGGAGCTCGACAGCGTCCCCGACAGTGCGTTTCAGCAGGTTGCAGACGCCTGCACGCTCTGCGACATGTGCTTCATGACCAAGTGCCCGTACGTGCCGCCGCACGAGTTCGACGTGGACTTTCCGCATCTCATGCTGCGTCACCGTGCCGTCGAGGAGCACCAGGGCCGGCACGGCTTTGCCGACCACGCACTCACTCGCACCGACCGCAACGGCCGCCTCGCCGGGCAGCTCGCACCGCTGGCCAACTGGGCGAACCGGCGGGGCAACCCGATCACCCGACCGGCGCTCGAGCGCATCGTGCACGTGCACCGGGACGCGGAGCTACCGCCGTTCCACCACCGGACGTTCGTCAAACGCGCACACGCTGTGCCGGCGGTCAACGGCGAGGCGCCGGGCCACGGCCGCAAGGCGGTGCTCTACGCCACCTGCTTCGCGAACTACAACAATCCCGACATCGGCGAGGCGACCCGTGTCGTGCTGGCGCACAACGGTGTCGAAACCGAGGTGGTCTACCCGGGGTGTTGCGGGATGCCGAAGCTGGAGCAGGGCGATCTCGAAGGCGTTGCCGAGGCAGCCGGGCGCACCGCCGATTCGCTCCTGCCCTGGGTGGACGCGGGCTACCGTGTCATTGCGCTGGTGCCGTCATGCGCGCTCATGCTCAAGTTCGAGTGGCCGTTGATCGTCGACGATCCGGCCATTCAACGACTCGCCGAGAACACCACGGACGTCGCGGAATACGTGGTGGATATCGCCCGTAACGAAGGGCTCGCCGACGGGCTGCGGCCCCTCGACGGCGGCGTCTCGCTGCACCTGGCCTGCCATGCCCGGGCGCAGAACATGGGGCCGAAGGCGGCGGACATGCTGCGCCTGATCCCGGATATCGATCTCGACATCCACGAGCGCTGCTCCGGGCACGGCGGGGCCTGGGGCGTCAAGAAGGAGAATTTCGAAGTCGCGATCAAGGTCGGGCGGCCGGTGGCCAGGCGCATAGCCTCGAGCGGCAAGCAACATCTCGCCTCGGAGTGCCCGCTCGCCGGCGCCCATATCGTCCAGGGGCTGGAGCGGCAGGCTGACGAGGGGGCCGCGCCGGCGCACGGCGGCTCGGTGCATCCCATTCAGTTGCTCGCCCGTGCTTACGGGCTCGTCGACTGAGACGACGAGGAGGAGACACCATGGCCAGGCAGATCACCCGCGCGGACATTATGAGCATGGAGGACTACGGCGCCATTCGCCGCGAGAAGGCGAGCGAGATCGCCGCCCTCAAGCGTCACCGCCGCATGGCGGTGGGCCCCCACGCCACGCTCTACTTCGAGAGCTACGACACCATGTGGCGGCAAATTCACGAGATGCTGTTCATCGAGCGTGGCGGCGAGGCGCAGATCGACGACGAGCTCTCCGCCTATAATCCGCTCATCCCCAACGGGCGCGAACTGGTCGCGACGCTCATGTTCGAGATCAGCGATCCGGAGTACCGTCGGCGCTTCCTGGCAAAGCTCGGCGGTGTGGAGGAGACGGTATCGATACGCGTGGGCGATGACCGTATACAGGCCCAGGCCGAAACGGACGTCGATCGCTCCACTGCCGACGGCAAGGCGTCGACGGTGCATTTCCTGCACTTTCCGTTCACGCAGCTGCAGATCGAGCGCTTCAACGACCCGGACACCGAGGTGGTCGTCGCGATCGACCACCCCCAGTACGCCCACATGGCCCGCATGCCCGATGAAGTGCGTGCCGCGCTCACCGGCGATTTCGAATGAACGGACGTAGGCCGGGCTACGGGCGCGCAGGCGCATCGGAGACCGGCATGGTGATCGGCGCGGCGAAGCCGCACGTTCGTGAAAATTCCAGCGACTAGCGTTTCGAGTGGCTGGCCGGCGCCCGCCGCGCCGTTCCCGCTGGCCACCACTTTTTGCCTGTCATTTTGAACTCGCCACGTACGAACGCCCACGGCACGAAACCTGCTACCCTCCCGCCCACGACGAGCAGATGCGCCGGGTTCCGGGGCCATGATCATCGACGCCGCACAACTCGCCACCTGGCTGGGGCAATTCCTCTGGCCCTTCGTGCGTGTCGGCGCCATGCTCCTCGCCGCCCCGGTGTTCGCCAACACGGCGATACCCACCCGGATTCGCGTGCTCTTCAGCGTGGCGCTCACGGTGGCGGTGATGCCGGCGGTCGAGAGCGTGCCGGCGCTCGATCCGCTGTCGCCGGCAGCCGTGGTTCTTGCCGCGCAGCAGGTGATCATCGGTGTGGCCATGGGGCTGGTGCTGGCCATGGCATTCCAGGCGGTGGTGATCGCCGGTGAGAGCATCTCGCTGACCATGGGGCTGGGTTTCGCGACCATGGTGGATCCGCAGACCGGTGTTCCCGTGCCGGTGCTCTCGCAGTTCCTGCTCGTGGTGATGACGCTGCTCTTCCTGGCGTTCGGCGGCCACCTGGTGCTCATCCAGCTTCTCGCCGAGAGTTTCCGGTTGCTGCCGCTCACCGCCGGCGGTCTGGAAGCCGCCGACTACCGGACCGTGGTGGCGTTCGCGAGCACGATGTTCGCGGGCGCCGTCGTGCTCGCGCTACCGGCGCTGGCGTTTTTGCTGATGGTGAATATGATCATTGGCGTCATGACCCGCGTCGCCCCGCAGATGAACATCTTCTCCGTGGGCTTCCCGATTACCATGCTCACCGGGTACGTGATCCTGCTCACCCTGGTCGTTCCCTCGCTGCCGGAGCGTATGTCCGCCCTCTGGCGCCAAGCGTTCGACGTGATGCGCCAAATACTCGGCGGTTGAGCAAGAAGCAAGTGCAAAGCTGAAAGTATCAAGCGGGAAGCGGGCGCAGCCGTGCCGGGAGGAAGCTGCCGTGCTCTGCTCGCGGACGCTTTTGGCTTTCAACTTTGAACTTGCTGCTAGCTCCGCGCCTGGCACGAAATCTGCTGCGCTCCCAGTGCCTCGTTGACACATCAGGACTTCTTCGATGGCCGAAGAAAACGAGAACGGGCAGGAGAAAACCGAAGAACCGACCCAGAAACGCCTGCGGGAAGCGCGGGACAAGGGGCAGGTTCCGCGGTCGCGGGAGTTGACGACGACTTTGGTCATGATCGCCGCGGCGGTGGGGTTGCTCACGCTCGGGAGTTACATGGCCAAGGGGCTGGGCGAGTTGCTGCGCGGGACGCTGGCGCTGGAGCGTGAGGCAGCCTTCGACCCTGCGGCGCCGGTGAGAATGTTTCAGGAGGCGATCGTACAGGGGCTGCTCGTGGTCATCCCATTCGCAGGATCCATGTGGCTGGTCAACGTGGTCGCGCCGGTGGCGCTCGGTGGCTGGTCGTTCAGCGCCAAGGCTCTCGCCCCCAAGCCGGAAAAGCTCAATCCGCTCAAGGGACTGAAACGGCTCTTCGGGGTGAGTGGGCTGATGGAGCTCGCCAAGGCGCTCGCCAAGATCGTGGTGGTCGGTGTCGTGGGCGCGCTCATGGTGAGGCTGCAGCTGGACGACTTCGTGGCGCTCACCGGGCTGCCGCTGCAGTCGGGTGCGGCGCGCGCGGCGGACCTCTTTTTCGGGACCTTCCTGGTGCTCGCCGTCTCGCTGATCGTCATCGCCGCAGTGGATATTCCCTACCAGCTCTGGGACCACACGAAGAAGCTGCGCATGACCCGCCAGGAGGTGAAGGACGAGCTCAAGGACACCGAAGGCAAGCCGGAGGTGAAAGGCCGCATCCGTCAGCTTCAGCAGGAGCTCGCCCAGGGCCGGATGATGGAGGCGGTACCGGAGGCGGACGTGGTGATCACCAACCCGACGCATTTCGCCGTGGCGCTGCGCTATGAGCAAAAGGGCATGCGCGCGCCGAAGCTTGTGGCCAAGGGCACTGACCTGGTGGCCCGGCGTATCCGCGAGGTGGCCAGCGAGCACCGGGTGACCGTGTTCGAATCGCCGCCGTTGGCACGGGCCTTGTACCACAGCACCGAGCTCGATCGGGAGATACCGGCCGGGTTGTATCTGGCGGTCGCTCAGGTGCTTGCCTACGTTTTCCGGCGCCGTAACGGCGCGGCGGCGGGTCAGGCCCCGCAGCCGGAGGTGCCGGAGGAGTTCATGGACCTGGCGCGAAAGGGGTTCGCCGATGAGGCTGAGGAGTAAGGAATCGGCATGGCAGCGGTAATCGCAAAAGGCTGGCGGCACATCGGGGTTCGAGGGCTGGGAACGCCGGCGCTGCTCATCGCGCTGCTGGCGATGATGGTGGTGCCGTTGCCGCCATTCGTCCTGGACATGCTGTTTACCTTCAACATCGTGTTGAGCCTGGTGATCCTGCTGGTCACGGTCTACAGCCTGCGGCCGTTGGAATTCGCCGCCTTCCCGACGGTGCTGCTGGTGGCGACACTGCTGCGGTTGGCGCTGAACGTGGCTTCGACCCGGGTGGTGCTCATCAACGGGCACAATGGTCCCGGGGCGGCAGGCAGCGTCATCGAGTCATTCGGCGAGTTCGTCATCGGCGGCGACTACGCCATCGGCCTGGTGGTCTTCGCGATTCTGGTGATCATCAACTTCGTGGTGGTGACCAAAGGCGCCGGGCGTGTTTCGGAGGTGAGCGCGCGTTTCACCCTGGACGCATTGCCGGGCAAGCAGATGGCCATCGACGCCGACCTCAACGCCGGTATCATCGACCAGCGCGAGGCCAAGCAGCGGCGTGAGGATGTCGCCCAGGAGGCGGATTTCTACGGTTCCATGGATGGTGCCAGCAAGTTCGTCCGCGGTGACGCCATCGCGGGCATTCTGATCCTGTTCATCAACATCGTCGGTGGACTGTCCGTGGGGGTGCTGCAGCACGGCATGCCCTTCGGCGAGGCGATGCACACCTACACGCTGCTGACCATCGGCGACGGTCTGGTGGCGCAGATTCCGTCGCTGGTGCTCTCCACGGCGACGGCCATTCTCGTGACCCGCGTATCCTCCTCCCAGGACATGGCCGGGGCGGTGCTGACACAGCTTCTGAGCAATCACCGCGTGCTCTACATCAGCGGCGGTATCGTGACCTTCCTCGGGCTGATTCCCGGCATGCCCAACTTCACGTTCCTGCTGCTCGGCGGGATCTGTCTGGGTGTGGCCTGGTGGCGGTATCGCGAGGGCGAACGCGCCGCCGGCCCCGAGGAGCCCGTCGCCGAGGAGGCGGCCGAGCCGAGCCCGGAGCAGCGCGAGCTCACCTGGGAGGACGTGCCGCCGGTGGACACCATCGGCCTGGAGGTGGGCTACGGGCTCATTCCGCTGGTCGACCGCAATCAGGGCGGGCAGCTTCTCACCCGCATCAAGGGCGTGCGCAAGAAGGTCTCCCAGGATCTCGGCTTTCTCGTGCAGTCGGTGCACATTCGCGACAACCTGGATCTCGGTCCCAACGCGTACCGGATCAGCGTGCTCGGGGTGCCCATCGCGGAGGCGGAGATGCAGCCCGGCCGCGAGCTCGCAATCAACCCCGGCGGCGTCTCCGGCACGCTCGAAGGAACCCCGACCCGGGATCCGGCGTTCGGCCTGGAGGCGGTGTGGATCGACGGCAATCAGCGCGACTATGCCCAGAGCCTGGGCTACACGGTGGTGGACACGAGCACCGTGATCGCCACCCACCTGAGCCAGATCATCCACGACAACGCGCACCAGTTGCTCGGCCACGACGAGGCGCAGAAGCTCCTCGACATGCTCGCCCAGCAACAGCCCAAGCTGGTGGAAGAGCTCGTCCCCAACACCCTGTCGCTCTCGGTGGTGGCGAAGGTGCTGCAGAACCTGCTCGCCGAACGTGTGCCGGTGCGGGACATGCGCACCATCGTCGAGACGCTGGCCGAGCATGGGCCGCGGATGCAGGACCCCACACAGCTCACCCAGATCGTGCGCGAAGCGCTGGGACGGATGATCGTGCAGAGCATCGGCGGCATGAGTGCGGAGCTGCCGGTGATCACCCTGGAGCCTCAACTGGAACAGTTGTTGCTAGATACCATCCAGGGGGCGTCCGAGGGCGCCGCGGGTTTCGAGCCCGGCCTTGCCGAGCGGCTGCAGCGCTCACTCACGGAGAGCGCGCAGCGTCAGGAGCTCGCCGGCCAGCCCGCGGTGCTGCTGACCTCGCCGCAATTGCGCGGTTGGCTGTACCGGCTAACCCGTCACGGCACACCGGGGCTGCATGTGCTCTCGTATAACGAGATCCCGGATGACCGCCAGGTGCGGATCGTGGCCACGGTGGGGCAGCAGCAGGTCGCTCAGTAACAACGGTGCCTCGCGCACTATTGGCTACCAGGGATGCGGAGTGACGGCATGAAGATAAAGCGGGTGTTCGCCGAAGACATGCGCCAGGCCATGCGCCAGGTCCGGGACGTGCACGGGCCGGATGCCGTGATCCTCTCCAGTCGCCGTGTCGAGGGCGGGGTGGAGGTGATCTCGGCGGTGGACTACGACGAGAAGGCCGTTCGCGAGGCCGTGGCGGAGGCCGAGCGGGGCGTGTCCCCGACGCCTGCCAGTTTCAGCGACACGCTCGCACGGGCCGAGCGTGAATCCACGGCGCCGGCCGCGCGTACAGACCGCCCGCGCCTGTCCGTCACCGTCGGTGACGACGACGAGCCGCCACCGGCCGACGGGAATCCGACGGCCGACGACGTTTCCCCGGCGCCGCTCGATCTCGAGTACGAACGCGCCGATGCCCCCGCGTCGACACCGGACCCGGCTGCCGGGGAGCAGGCACCGCGGCGTGCCAGTGCCGATCGCATCCAGTGGACGCCGGAGCCGGCCATGCAGGCAATGCGGGAGGAGCTCAGCAACCTGCGCACGCTCTTCGAGAATCAGCTCACGCTCATGGAGTGGCAGCAGATGGGCCGCGCCAAGCCCGTGCGCGCGGCGCTGCTGCGCCGGCTGCACGCGATGGGGCTGGCGGCGGACGTCTGCCGCGGTCTCGCCGACGCAGTGGGGGCCGAGGAGGACCTGGAGCAGGCGTGGGGACAGGCCATGAAGCTGGTGCGCCGTCACCTGCCCACCGCCGACGACGAGATCGTCGACCAGGGCGGCGTGGTGGCCGTGGTAGGGCCCACCGGCGTGGGCAAGACCACCACCGTCGCCAAGCTCGCCGCGCGTGCGGCGTTGCGCCATGGCCGTCACCAGGTGGCGCTGGTGACCACTGACAACTTCCGGGTGGGTGGCCAGGAGCAGCTGCGCAGCTTCGCGCGCATTCTCGGTGTGCCGGTGCATGCCGCGGCCGACGGCGAGGAGCTCACCGCGCTGCTCGCCGACCTCGCCGACCGGCGTCTGGTGCTCGTGGACACCGCCGGCATGAGCCAGCGCGATATGCGGCTTGCCGAGCAGTTCCGCACTCTCGCCGCCGGCGAGCGGCAGGTGCGGCCCTATCTGGTGCTCTCGGCGAACACGCAGCTTTCGGCGTTGATCGAGACGTTACGCGCTTTTCGCGCTGTTGCGCCGGTGGGTTGTATCCTGAGTAAGACGGACGAGGCCACGAGCCTGGGCGGCGCGATCACTGCCGTGATGCGCAGCCGCCTGCCGGTGGCCTACGTGGCTCACGGCCAGCGTGTGCCCGAGGATCTGCGCCCGGCCCGTGCCGAGGCGCTGCTGGAAGAGGCCGAGGCGCTGGCCGAGCGTTACAAGGCGGCCACCGAAGACGACGAATCCCTCGCCGTGGCGTTCGCGGGTACTGCGGCGCGGCGGGGTTGAGGGGCATGGATCAAGCGGCGGGACTGAGACGCATGTCGGAGCCGAAACCGGTCAAAGTGATTGCCGTGACCAGCGGCAAGGGCGGGGTTGGCAAGACCAACCTCTCGGTAAACCTCGCCACTGCGCTGGCGCGTGCGGGCCGTGGCGTGATGCTCTTCGACGCGGACCTGGGGCTTGCCAACGTCGATGTGCTGCTCGGGTTGTCGCCGCGGCGCAACCTCTCGCACGTGCTTGACGGCGAGGTCAGCCTCGAGGAGGTCCTGCTCGACGGTCCCGAGGGGGTGCACATCGTGCCCGCGTCGTCGGGTACCCAGCGCATGGCGGAGCTCTCCCCGGCGGAGCACGCGGGACTCATCCGCAGCTTCAGCGACCTGTCCGTGGACCTGGATTACCTGCTGGTGGATACGGCGGCGGGTATCTCCGATTCGGTGATGAGCTTCGCGCGTGCCGCCCGCGAGGTGCTCGTGGTGGTCTGCGACGAGCCCTCGTCCATTACCGATGCCTACGCGCTCATCAAGGTACTCAACCGCGACCACGGCGTGACGCGCTTTCACATGGTGGCCAACCGCGTGCCCGGGCCGCGTGAGGGCCAGGACCTCTATGGCAAGCTCGCGCGGGTCACCGACCGCTTTCTCGACGTCACCGTGGAGTACGCCGGCGCTATCCCGGAGGACGAGCGCCTGCGCGCAGCCGTGCAGCGCCAGCGACCGGTGGTGTCGCTGTATCCGGGTAGCCCGTCGGGCCGGGCGTTCCAGGCACTCGCCGATCGCGTGGAGCAGTGGCCGCTGCCGAGCCGTGCCGACGGCCAGCTCGAGTTCTTCGTCGAGCGGGTGATCCGCTATGGCAGCCGGGTAGGGGAGTTCGCGGGATGAACGGACCCTCGATGTACGAAGCCGTGCAGGGACAATGCGGTGACGATCTGCTGGTGCGCCACGCGCCGCTCGTGCGTCGAATCGCGCATCACCTCGCCAACCGCCTGCCGCCGAGCGTGCAGCTCGAGGATTTGATCCAGGCCGGCATGGTAGGGTTGCTCGAGGCCGCCCGCCAGTTCGATGCCGGGCAGGGGGCGAGCTTTCAGACCTATGCGGGCATTCGCATTCGCGGCGCCATGCTCGACGAGATACGTCGCCTCGACTGGACGCCGAGATCGGTGCACCGGCGCTCGCGCGAGGCGGGCGAGGTGATCCAGGCGCTGGAGCACGAGCTCGGACGCGAGCCGAGGGATGCGGAGGTGGCTCAGCGGCTCGGGGTGTCGCTGGACGAGTACCACGCTACGCTCACCGACGCTGCCAGCGCCCGGCTGTTCAGCATCGACCAGGAGGATCCGACGACCGGCGAGGCCCACGAGCCCCAGGGCGACGGCCCGTCGCCGCAGGATGTGCTCGCCGACCGGGGCTTCCGCGCGGATCTCGCTGCAGCCGTCGCCAAGCTGCCCGAGCGCGAGCAGCTCGTGATGCAACTCTATTACGATGAGGAGCTCAATCTGCGCGAGATCGGCGAGGTGCTCAGTGTCAGCGAATCCCGCATCAGCCAGATTCACGGCAAGATCATGCTAAAGCTTCGTGCGCACCTTGCCGATTGGATAGAGAGGTGAGAGTGCATCTCCGGCGGCCCTCCGCACCCGAGAGGCGCCGGCCGCCGGCACGGTTACCGCGAATTCGCTCAGGGGGAATAGCGTGGCATTGAACAAGAACATGAAGATCCTCGTCGTGGACGATTTCTCCACGATGCGTCGGATCATCCGGAATCTGCTCCGTGATCTCGGCTTCGAGAACATCTCCGAAGCCGACGACGGCAACACCGCGTTGCCGATGCTACAGCGCGGCGGGTTCGATTTTCTCATCACGGACTGGAACATGCCGGGCATGAGCGGCATGGACCTGCTAAAGGGTGTGCGCGCCGATCCGGATCTGGCCGACCTGCCGGTGCTCATGGTCACTGCCGAGGCCAAGCGGGAGCAGATCATCGCTGCCGCCCAGGCGGGTGTGAACGGTTACATCGTCAAGCCCTTCACTGCCGTGACGCTCAAGGAGAAGATCGAGAAGATCTTCGAGCGCATCAATGCGGGGGGCTAGCGCCATGACGACCGACGACCGCAGCCAGCAATACCTGGCGCTCGCCCGCGATCTCATCGAGCGCATCGAGGGCGGTGACGAACAGGGGATCCAGGAGACCATCGATGAGCTGACCCGATTGCGCGAAACGGAGCTCTTCCGCGAGATCGGCGTGCTCACCCGCGAGCTCCACGAGGCACTCAAGTCTTTCCGCGTGGACAGCCGTCTGTCGGACATCGCTTCCAGCGAGATTCCCGACGCCAGGCAACGGCTGAACCATGTCATCGACGTGACCGAGAGCTCCGCGCATCGAACCCTCGAGGCGATCGAGACGAGCCTTCCCCTGGTGGACGAGCTGCGCGCGCAGGGCAACTCGCTCCACGAGCAGTGGCAACGCTTCCGCCGTCGTGAGCTTTCCGCCGACGAGTTCCGCAAGCTCAGTCAGGAGGTGGAAGGCTTTCTCGCACTCGCCGGCAGCCACGGCGAGGCGCTCAACCATTCCCTCTCCGATGCGCTCATGGCGCAGGACTACCAGGACATCACCGGCCAGATCATTCGCCGGGTGATGACGCTCGTCCAGGAGGTCGAGGACGGGCTGGTCGGACTCGTGCGGCTCGCCGGTCCGAGGATGACTGAAGAAAAGAGCAAACCTGCCGATAAACCCACCGAGAAGAGTCAGCCGGAGGTCCACGGCCCGGCGGTACCGGGACAGGACCAGGATGTGGTGTCGGGGCAGGATGAGGTGGACGACCTGCTCTCCAGTCTCGGCTTCTGAAGGGGGCGCGCATGGCCATCGATCCGCAGGACGATATCGTCCAGGACTTCCTCGTCGAGTCGCGGGAGATCCTCGAATCCCTCGGCGAGCAACTGGTCGCTCTGGAGCGCAGCTCCCAGGATCGCGATCTGCTCAACTCGGTATTCCGGGGATTTCATACCATCAAGGGCGGTGCCGGCTTCCTGGGGCTGGACGAGCTCGTGGACGTCTGCCACCAGACGGAGGACATCTTCAACCTCCTGCGTCAGGGCGAGAAGCAGATGTACCCCGAGCTCATGGATGATGTGCTCAAGGCGCTGGACGTGGTCAACGATATGTTCGACCGCCTGGATGCGGCACAGGATCTGGAGGCGGCGCCGGAGGCTCTGCTGCAGTCGTTGCGGCGGCACAACCAGCCCGACGCCGACATGCCCGCCGCGCCCGAGGGGGATGCAGCGACGCCGACGGCCTCGGCGGATAACACATCCGCAGGCGGGGGTGGGGATGCCGCGTCCGGCGACATCAGCGACCGGGAGTTCGAGGCGCTGCTCGATGCCCTCGACGGTGGTGAGGAAACCTCCGACGGCGCCTCCGGGCAGAAGGCCGGGGACGTGTCGGCGGACGGTGAATCGTCCGGGAGCGACAGCGACGAGATCAGCGACGACGAGTTCGAGCGGCTGCTCGACGAGCTCCACGGTGACGGCCAGCACGGCGGTGTGCCCCAGCAGCCGGCGGATGCCACTCCCGCCGCGAGCGGCGATGGTGACGAGCACATTACCGAAGACGAGTTCGAGCAGCTCCTGGACGACCTTCACGGCAGCGGTAAGGCACCGAAGGCTGGTAGCGAGGCGCCGGCCGCCAGTGCTGCCGGACAGCAGGAGCCCGCCGGGGCGGCGTCACCGCAGCGCTCGGAGCCCGCGAAATCGTCCCCGGCTCCGGAATCCGGTACACGCGAGACCGCTTCCGGCGGCAGTGGGGGTAGCGCCAGCGGGGGAGGCGGCGGCAGCGCGCCCGCGGAGCCCGGCGGCGGTCAGCCGGCGGCACAGCCGCAACGCGGCGAGACCAGCGTGCGCGTGGACACCGCCAAGCTCGACGACATCATGAACCTGGTCGGCGAGCTCGTACTGGTGCGTAACCGCCTCTCGACTCTGCGCGGCGAGCTCGGCGACGAGCGTCTCGCGCACGCGGTGGGTAACCTCGAGCACGTGACCTCGGATCTGCAGAGCGCGGTGATGAAGACCCGCATGCAGCCCATTCGCAAGGTCTTCGGCCGTTTCCCGCGAGTGATCCGCGACCTCGCGCGCAGTTTGCAGAAGGAGGTCCAGCTCGAAACCAGCGGCGAGGAGACCGATCTCGACAAGAATCTGGTGGAGGCGCTGGCCGACCCACTGGTCCACCTTATCCGCAACTCCGTCGATCACGGCCTGGAGTCGCCGGACGAACGCGTCAATGCCGGCAAGCCACGCACCGGCACCGTGCGCCTGTCCGCCGAGCAGGAGGGGGATCACATCCTGCTCGTGATCGCCGACGACGGCCGCGGCATGGATGCGGAGAAGCTTCGTCAGCGCGCCGTGGACAAGGGTGTGCTCGACGCGGAATCGGCGCGCCGGCTGGACGAGAGCGAGTGCTACAACCTCATCTTCGCGCCCGGGTTCTCCACCAAGGACCAGATTTCGGACGTCTCCGGGCGCGGTGTGGGCATGGACGTGGTGAAGAACCGCATCTCCCAGCTCAACGGCACCGTCGATATCGACTCGCGCCTGGGCGAGGGGACGACCATCCGCATCAAGGTGCCGCTCACCCTCGCCATTCTGCCGACGCTCATGGTGCGTATCAGCGGGCGCAAGTTCGCCCTGCCCATGTCGGTGGTGCGCGAGATTTTCGAGCTCGACCGGCGGCGCACCAACGTCGTCGACGGTCGGTTGACCGTCATGGTGCGTCAGCGCGCGATGCCGCTGTTCTTCCTCGAGCGCTGGCTCGACCGCCTGGGCGCCGAGGCCGTGGTGCCCGCCAAGGCGCTGGAGCCGGGCGAGCAGGAGGAGGACTCCCAGGTGGTGACCGTCGCCATCGGTCACCAGACCGTGGGCTTCGTCGTCGACGAGGTCATCGGTCTGGAGGAGGTGGTCATCAAACCCCTCGGCGCGATGCTCCACGGCCTGCCCGGGCTCGCCGGCTCCACCATCACCGGCGACGGCAGCATCGCGCTGATCGTGGACATCCCGAGCCTGATCAAGCAGTACGGCTCACGCCTGTAGGGATTCAGGAGGACCCGCTTTGGCCAACGTTCGGACCCTGATCGTCGATGACTCCGGCTTCTTTCGCCGTCGTATCCGCGAGTTGCTGGATGCCGACCCCCAGATCGAGGTCGTCGGGGAGGCGGCCAATGGCCGGGAGGCGGTCGACCAGGTCCGCAAGCTCCGTCCGGACGTCGTCACCATGGACATCGAGATGCCGGAGATGGATGGGATCGCCGCGCTGCGCGAGATCATGCGCCGCTATCCCACCCCGGTGCTGATGTTCTCGTCGCTCACCTACGACGGCGCCCGGCCGACGCTCGCCGCGCTGGAAGCGGGGGCGGTGGACTTCCTGCCGAAGCGTTTCTCCGACATCTCCAGCAACCAGGAGCATGCACAGCGGCTGCTGCGGGAGAAGGTGAAGCTGGTCGGCCGCCAGGGCGCCCGCCGCAAGGCCGCTGCGCCGACCGCGCCACGGGAGACACGCGGCACGGCCCCGCGTCCGGGCACCGCGCCGCCGCAGAGACCGGCGGCGCGCGGACCGGAGCTTCAGGCCGGCAAGGTGCGGCTGGTGGTCATCGGCACCTCCACCGGCGGGCCGGTGGCGCTGCAGAAGGTGCTCACCCGCCTGCCGGCAGCATTCCCGGTGCCGGTGCTGCTTATCCAGCACATGCCGGAAACGTTTACCGAGGCGTTCGCGGCGCGCCTGGATCAACTGTGCAAAGTCAAGGTCCGCCAGGCCGGCGAGGGCACGCCGCTGCGCGCTGGCGAAGCCGTGCTCGCCCCGGGCGGCATGCAGCTCGGGTTGCGCCGTGCCGGCGGCCAGATCGTCACACGTCTGTTCGAGCCCACCCCGAGCCAGTTCTACCGACCGAGCGTGGATATCGCCTTCGACGATGCCGCCAAGGTCCTGCCGGGGCACGTGCTCGGCGTCGTGCTCACGGGCATGGGCGCGGATGGTTGTGAGGGGGCCCGCGCGCTCAAACGCGGTGGCTCGCTAGTGTGGGCGCAGGACGAGGCGAGCAGCGTCATCTACGGCATGCCGGCGGCGGTGGCCAAGGCCGGCCTGACCGATCAGATTCTCGACCTCGAAGCCATCGGCCCGGCACTCGCCAGGTTGCGGGGTTAGCGCAATGCGTGTCTGGACGGTTGCCAATCAGAAAGGCGGCGTGGGCAAGACCACCACGGTGGTCAGTCTTGGCGGCCTGTGCGCGCAGCGCGGGCATCGCACGCTGCTGGTGGACCTCGACCCGCACGGATCGCTGAGTAGCTATTTCGGCCTCGATCCGGAAGCCGTGAAACCGGGGCTCTACGAGCTCTTCCGCAACGATGGCGCCATGGATCCCGACATGTTGCGCGAGACCGGCGTCGACGATCTCATGCTGTTGCCGGCGTCCACGGCGCTCGCGACCCTCGACCGCCAGCTCGGGACCCGCAAGGGGATGGGGCTGATCCTCCGTCGGGCCCTGGATGCGCTGCACGGTCAGTTCGAGCGGGTGCTGCTGGACTGCCCGCCGATGCTCGGGGTGCTCATGGTCAATGCGCTCGCCGCCAGCCAGCGGGTGGTGATTCCCGTGCAGACGGAGTTCCTCGCGGTGAAGGGACTCGAGCGCATGACGCGAACGCTGTCGATGATCCAGCAGTCCCGGGGACACGAGCAGCCCCACGTCATCGTGCCGACACTCTATGATCCGCGTACCCGCGCGTCGGTGGAAACGCTGTCACTGCTGCGAGACGACTACCCGGACAGCCTCTGGGATGACGTGATCCCCGAGGACACGCTCTTCCGCGAGGCGAGCAAGCAGGCGATGCCGCTCACCGTGCTGCGCCCGTGGGCGCGCGGCAGTCAGGCCTACCGGCGGCTGCTGACGTACATCGAGGCCGCTGGCGACGACGACCGCTACGCAAAGGTAATGGGCAATGACGCGGCCATCTGACCGTCACGACAACCGCCTGCTCGAGCAGGACGACGCCATCCGGGGCTACCTGGATGCACTGCTGCGTGACCTGCCCGACGCCGAAATCGATACCGAACCGGCCCCCGGAGCGGCTCCGCCGGAACCCGCGCCGTCAGTGGTGCCGGTGGCACCGCCCCGCGAGGCGCCGCCGCCGGCGAATGCCCCGGTGCCGGATACGGCATCCGCCGACGCCGCGCCGGTGAATGCGCCGGGTATTCCGGAATGGGCGCAGCCGGAGTTCCAGGCGCTACTGTTCAGCGTGGGTGAGCTCAAGCTCGCCGTACCGCTGGTCAAGCTCCACAGCGTCATTCCCTGGAGCGAGCACATCGCCACCATGCCTCGGCAGCCCGATTGGGCGCACGGCATGATGCGCTATCGGGACAAGAACGTGGTCGTTATCGATACCGCCCGTATGGTGTTGCCGCCCCAGCATGCCCGGGCTGATGCGGAGGCCGGGGAGCCGGCTCACATCCTCATCGTCGGCGACGGCCGGTGGGGACTGGCATGCCGGAGCATCGGCGAGGTGGTGCGGCTGAAGCCGGACGAGGTGCGTTGGCGAAGCCAGCGTGGCCAGCGCCCGTGGCTCGCCGGCACCGTGCTCGGTCGTCTGTGTGCGCTAATGGATACAGGGGCTTTTGCCGATATGTTGAATACGGGCGCACAGGGCGCGGCGGTTCGCACTCAGATGAAGGAGTGACTGACGACATGGCGGAACAACAGCAGTTGCAGGATCACGCCGAGGCGGGTGGTGCTGTTACCCAGTGGGTGACTTTCACCCTGGACGACGAGACCTACGGCATCGGCGTGATGCAGGTGCAGGAGGTGCTGCCCCTCTCGGAGATCGCCCCTGTGCCGGGGGCGCCCCCGTACGTGATGGGCATCATCAACCTGCGCGGCAACGTGGTGACGGTCATCGATACCCGGATGCGCTTCGGTTTGCCCCAGAAGGAGCCGGAGGAGAGCAATCGCATCGTGGTCATCGAGGCGGGCGATCATGTTGCCGGCATCCTCGTCGACAGCGTCGCCGAAGTGACCTACGTGCGCGACGGAGAGATCGACACGGCACCGAACGTGGGCAACGAGGACGCCTCGCGGTATATCTACGGCGTCGTCAGCCGGGACGACGACCTGCTCATCCTGGTCGACGTCAACCGCCTGCTCTCCCGTGAGGAGTGGGAGGAGGTCGCCGAGCTGTGAGCGCGTGCCCGCGGGGCGCTCGGGGTGACGCCGGCGGCGGCGCCGTTTACCCTTGAGCGATGATGGCATTCGCGGTCGTAGCGTTCCTGCTCGCATTCAGCGCCCTGGCGGGTGCCGGCTGGCTATTTGCCAGCGTGCGTACCCTGGAGCGCCGGGTACAGGCGCTGGAGACGGTGCGTGACGATCTTTCCGAGCAGTTCCGTGCCCTTACCGCCGGCGCGGTGGGGCAGGGGGAGCGGCTCAATCGCCTCGAAGACGAGTTCGGCCGTCTCCGCCATCGCCTGGATACCGTCGCGAGCCAGGAAGCCGGCGGTGGGCCCGCGTTCTCCCAGGCGATCCGCCTCGCCCGCCGCGGCGCTTCCGCCCGCGAGGTGATGGAAACCTGCGGCCTCAGCGAGATGGAAGCCGAGCTCGTGGTCACCCTCCACCGCGACGGCGGTGGCAGCGGTGTGTCGGATTCCGGCTAGTCGCAGCAAGCGTTGCCCTCGCCCCGCGCCCGAGGTGCTGCATGGCGTGGCAGCCGAACCACCAATACACGAAGACCACCAAGCCGCGCTCGCCGAACCACCGCCGCTGCCCCAATGGCCGTAGGTCGGTTGCTCTTGGCAACCGACTCCCCCGCACGGGCGCCGCCCTTTGCAC